>JBPCPQ010000094.1:0-2115 GCA_050999015.1 Pyrinomonadaceae bacterium
CATTGAAGCCCTCCGCGCATGCGTGCAGTACCCTCGCGCGCGGGTTGCTCCAGTAGGTTTCTAAGCCGTAAAAATTTCTGTCGTTGATGTCGTCCGACAACGTAAAAAAGATTCCGCCGCTTTTCGCTGTGCCCGACCCCGATCCAATCGAGGAGACAATCGAGCCGCGCAAAAAAGTGGGTGGTAAAGCGCGTGACGCGGAAGTGCCCGCCGCGTGCCCGCGTTGTTTCGGCAGCGGGATGGAAGTCGTACTGGGTAAAGGCGCGCGGCGTTGCGACTGCCGCACGGATGAGCATCGGAACAAGTTTCTCGGTGCCGCGCGCATCCCGCGCCGTTATGACGGTTGCTCTCTGCAAAATTATTACCCGACGCAGGGCAACGGCTCGCAACTCAAGTCTTTCAACTACGCTTTTCGTCTCGTGCGCGAATACCCGGCGGTCGAGCGCGGGTTGCTCTTCATGGGGACGGTGGGCGTCGGCAAGACGCACCTCTCGGTGGCGATCCTGCGCGGCCTCCTCGATAAAGGCGTGCCGTGTTTGTTCTGCGAATTCGGCTCGCTCTTAAAAGAGATTCAGGATTCGTACAATCCCGTGTCGAAGACTTCGGAGTTGCGCGTGCTCGCGCCGGTGTATCAAGCGGAAGTTCTGGTGCTCGACGAACTCGGCGCGTCGAAGCCGACCGATTGGGTGAAAGACACGATGATGCAGATCATCGGTACGCGCTACAACGACAAGAAGCTAACCATCTTCACCACCAACTACCTCGACGCACGCCGCGCGCCGGCGGACGAGACGCTCGAAGACCGCGTCGGCGTCCGCCTCAGAAGCCGCCTCTTCGAGATGTGCAAGACAGTCCACATCGAAGGCGATGACTATCGCCGCAAGCTCGACACGCAGCAACTATAGAATCCTCGCGCCTCTTTAATCCCACATCGTCCGAACATCTCAATACACTTCCGGCAAACTGACGAACGGTTCAGTCGGACTCTTCGCGCTGATAAAGAGCATCGTCTCCGGCTGCTGCCGCAGCGAGACCTTTCCGCTCGCAACGCGCACCATGTTGTCGAAGTGCGTGACGTTGGTGAACGTCTCGGAGTCCGGGTCTAAATCCTGCACCTGCTCGCGCGTCGCCTTCAGCCATTTCATAAAATTCGGGAGCGTATCTTTAGTCTTAGCGAAGTAATCCGCCAACCGGCGGAACAACTTCGGGAAGGTGACGCCGCGTAGTTCGAGCGACTCTTGATCCTGAGCAACGATGCCGGTCATCGAGCCGTCGTGCGCCCACAAACCAAGGTTGCCGGCGCGCGCCTTCCGTGTCGCGTCCGCCAGCGTGGTGCGCAGATCGGCGAACAGCGTGTCGTAGAACAGAGGGTAAGCGTGGCCGTTAAGAAGCAGCTTGTAGTTAGAGCTGCGCTTCAGTGTCGCAATTGTGAGGTTGACGGCGCTGCCATCCTTCTTCGTTGTCGTGCCGGCGAAGGCGAATGCGACGGGACGACCGTTCACTTCAAGGCTGCGCGAAAGAATGTAGCCGGGCGTCGCGTCGCGCTCGATTGGCGGATCAACGCTGATGTTGCGCGGCGCGACGTAAGGGACGGGATTGAGCTTTGCGAGTCCGGTGAGGAAGTCGCGCGCATTGTCGCCTAGCGGGCGCGGCTGATGAGTCGAGCGCGCTCCCCTCGGCTGGTAGTGCAATTCGAGCGCGTCAATTCCCTCGAAGCGCAACTGCACCGAGCCGATGTTGGTCAAATCATAGGGCCGCCCGATCTTTTCGAGCTTGTCCAACAGATTCGCGTTCGCGGGCTTGAACTGCATCGAGTCGCCGTCCGGCTGAAAGCCGACCTGACGGTTGTTCGATGTCGTGTTGACGAGGTGAAACGTCCCCTTGATGAGTATAAACGGCATGACGAGTTTTCCTTTCTTCTTCCGCCACAAAGGGCACGAATGGAATAAACCGAGAACGGAAAGGGGCGAGGTGATGTCGGCTTCCGCAGTCGTGTTCGATTGAGGCCGGCTGCGATTTCCTGCTGGGTCAAAACGGCATGTATAATGCCACGACTTAATCGAACATAGTGAGAAATCTTTTCCACCATCTCAGTTTGTGTAATTCGTGTAATCA
>JBPCPQ010000359.1:0-4638 GCA_050999015.1 Pyrinomonadaceae bacterium
TTGATTCTTTTCTCTGTTTTGACATGTGGATGGACTCCTTGCGCGTCAGGTTCCGTCCACGCTACACGCCCCAACTCTCTCACTCAAACCTTTTACTTCTTTCGTTTATAATGCGTTCGCCCTACCCCTTACCCTTTTCCCATTCTTTCTTCGAGGGCGGCGCGCACCGCCGGCCACTCGTCGTTGATGATGCTGTAGTAGACGGAATGACGAAGGCGCCCGTCGTGTACGATCATGTGGTTGCGGAACGTGCCTTCTTCTTTCGCGCCGAGCCGGAGGATGGCGCGGCGCGAGCGCTCGTTGAGCGAATCGGTTTTGAACTCGACGCGAATCGCGCCGAGCGTGTCGAAGGCGTGGCGGAGCATCAGGTACTTTGCTTCCGTATTGACGGCGGTGCGCTGCCAGTTGCGCGCCACCCACGTCCAACCAATTTCGAGGCGACGATTCGCACAGTCAATGTTGCCGAATCGTGTGCTGCCGACGGCGCGACCCGTCAGTTTCTCGATTGTCGCAAACGGCAACGATATTCCACTCGCCTGCTCCCCAAGCGCCGTCTCAATATAACGCCGCATCTCTTCGGCGCTTGTGACGCAGTATGTCGTCCAGCGCCAAAGGTCTTCGTCCAGCCCGACCTCGGACAACGCCGCGTGATGCTCCGACGACAGCGGCTCCAAACGCGCGTGCTGCCCTTCGAGTATGACGGGAGAAACAACCATGGGGGAATAAGGTGAAATGGGGAAACGGGGAAAGGGATAAGACGGTTATTAACCTCAACCCTTTTCCATTTCCCCGATGGATTTAGATGTCGAAGTAGTTGGCGAACTCAAGCGGGTGAGGACGCATGCGGAGCGGCTGAATCTCCTTTTCACGTTTGTAGGTGATCCACCGCTCGATCAACAGCGGCGTGAACACGTCGCCTTTGAGCAGAAACTCGTGGTCACTCTCCAAAGCGTTGAGCGCCTCGTCCAAAGACCCCGGCAAACTCGGGACGTTCTTCAACTGCTCAGGCGACAGATCGTAGATGTCCTTGTCCAGCGGCTCGCCCGGCTCGATGCGATTCTGCACGCCGTCTAAGCCAGCCATCAGCATCGCGGCGAATGCGAGGTACGGATTGCACGACGGGTCGGGCGGACGAAACTCCACCCGCTTCAGCTTCGGGTTCGTCGAGAACATCGGAATGCGAATCGCCGCCGAGCGGTTTCTGGCCGAGTAGGCGAGATTCACGGGAGCCTCGAAGCCGGGCACGAGGCGCTTATAGCTGTTCGTGGTCGGCGCGGCGAAGGCGACGACCGCCGCCGCGTGCTTCAACAATCCGCCGATGTAGAAGCGGGCGGTGTCGGAGAGTCCGGCGTAGCCGTCGCCGGCGAACAAAGGCTTTTCGCCTTTCCACAAACTTTGGTGACAGTGCATCCCGGAGCCATTGTCGCCGTAGAGCGGCTTCGGCATGAACGTCGCCGCTTTGCCGTAACTGTAGGCGGTGTTGCGGACGATGTATTTGAACAATTGCAGATTGTCGGCGGTGCCGAGTAGCGTGGAGTAGCGGAAGTCAATCTCGCACTGGCCGGCGGTGGCGACTTCGTGGTGGTGGCACTCGACGGTGATGCCGACTTCTTCGAGCGTCATCGAAATCTCCGCCCGCAGATCGCTGAGGGAATCCGTCGGGGGGACGGGCACGTAGCCCTCCTTCGGACGGATACGGTAGCCGAGGTTCGCACCGCTGAACTCGTCCGCCGCACGCCCACTCTGCCAGTGCGCCTCGTCCGAATCAACAGTGTAACCGGCGGAATTCTGGTCGTTGTTGAACTTCACCGAATCGAAAACGAAGAACTCGGCTTCGGGGCCGAAGTAGACTGTGTCGGCGATGCCGGTGAACTTGACGTAGCTTTCGGCGCGTTGCGCGACCGAGCGCGGGTCGAGTCCGTAGCCCTCTTTCGTAATCGGGTCAACGGCGTTGGCGATCATGCACAGCGTCGGCTCTCCAGAGAACGGGTCCATCCACGTCCGCACCGGGTCGGGCACGAGGAGCATGTCGGATTCGTGAATCGAGGCCCACCCGCGTAGCGACGAGGCGTCGAATCCGAAGCCGTCTTCAAAGGAACCTTCCGACAGTTGATGAATCGGGAAGGACAAATGATGCCAGGCGCCGATAAGGTCGGTGAATCGTAGGGAAAGAAATTTTGCCCCTTGATCTTCGGCATATTTCAAAGCCGTTTTTGCGTCCATTGTGTCTCCTGCAAGTTGTTAGGGAGGGGTTAAATAAATTTGCCGCCCCCAAATAGCGGCGGCAGCAATGAATCGTACTGATACTTTCGTAGGCATTCAGCGGTCAGCGGTCAGTTGATCTTCTGCCGCTGCGGCTCTTTCGTATTTATGCCTCGCACGTTCGGGCGTCCCGCGCGCGCTGAACTTCCTTTGTTTTGGCTGAAGGCTGAAGAGCTGACTGCTGCAAGCTAATATCTTTTTCAAGCGATGTTCAAACACCGCTTAAAAGCCCGGAATTATAATCTGGCACATCCCGGTGTCAAGGTTTGACCGCTCAAGGCGCTCTTTATGCCGGCATAAAAACCGCCCCGCCCGCGCACCTAAACCTTTCCCCTGCGTGCGCTTAGCCCTGCCGTGAGGAATCCGGGGGTTGAAAAAATAGTTTTTGACCCCCCCCGCTTTTTCTGTTACATTGCGCCTCTAAAGTTTTCCAAATCTGAATTTTCCACTGCACACACTAGCGACGTGATTGAGGGTGAGTCCACACCTTTTCCTAACTTAAGCGAGCACGAACACGTGGGAGGCAGGAGATCCAAAGTTGACGACGGCCATTGAACAGACGCTTGAAACCTACGGCATTGATAATTGGGGGGCCGGTTACTTTGGCATCAATCGAAAAGGCAATCTGATCGTTCACCCGTCCGAGTCAGATGGGCGCGCGGCGGACGTTAAAGAGATCGTTGACGACCTTCAGCGACGCGGCTTTACGACTCCCGTCCTTCTGCGCTTTCCACAACTCGTCACCGCGCAGGTGCGCAAGCTTCAACGCGCGTTCCGCAGTTCCATTCGCGAATACGACTATCAGGGCACGCATATGTGCGTCTATCCGATGAAGGTCAACCAGAATCGGGCGGTCGTCGAGGAATACCTGCGCGAAGGCTCGCGTTACGATTTCGGGTTGGAGGCCGGGTCGAAGGCCGAGCTTTACGGCGCGCTCGCGCTCGAACAATCCGCCGACAGTCTGCTCGTCCTCAACGGCTTCAAGGACGAGGAGTTTATCGAACTCGCCTTCACCGGCGCGCGCTCCGGCAAGCGCGTCGTGATCGTCATCGAGAAACTCTCGGAGCTTGACCATATCTTACGCATCGCCGAACGCTACGAGGAAGGCGATTTGCCGATGGTCGGCATCCGCGTCAAGCTCTACTCGAAAGGCTCCGGGCGGTGGGAAAAGTCGGGCGGCGAGGCGGCCAAGTTCGGGCTAACGACGACCGAGATTCTCGAAGTCATCCGCCGCCTCCACGACGCCGACCGCATTGGGATGCTCCGCCTGCTGCACTTTCACATCGGCTCGCAACTGACCGACATCAAGCGCATCAAGAACGCGATGAAAGAGGCGGCGCGCGTCTACGCGAAAATCTATCAAATGAAAATCCCGATTGACCTGCTCGACGTGGGCGGCGGGATGGCCGTTGATTATGATGGCTCGAAGACGGCCTTCGATTCGTCGGCGAACTACACCGCACAGGAATTTGCCAACGATGTGGTCTATACGATCAAACAGGTGTGCGATGACGAGAACGTGCCGCACCCGACGATCATTCAGGAATCCGGGCGCTACCTTGCGGCCTATCACGCGATTCTCGTGACCAACATTCTCGACGAGATTGAGACGGTCGTCGAAGACATCACGCCAATCGAGATTCAGAGCGACGACCCGACGGTGGTGGTCGAGCTTGGCGATTTGCGCGCGACGATCAGCGTCAAAACCTATCGTGAGTACTACCACGACGCGCTCGAGCACCGCGACGAATTATTCACGCTCTTTAATCTCGGATTGATTACACTGGAAGACCGCGCGAAGGGCGAGGTGCTGTTCTGGGATGTGTGCGAGCGCGCCGACAAGTATGCGCAGCAATCTGAGTACGTCTCCGAGGAGTTCACCGAGTTGCGTCGTTTGCTGCGCGCCAAGTATCTGACTAACTTCTCCGTCTTCCGCTCGGTGCCCGACCACTGGGCGCTCGACCAACTGTTCCCCATCGTTCCCATCCACAGACTCAACAAGCCCGCGACCGAGTACGCGACGCTCTGCGACATCACCTGCGACTCGGACGGCGTGGTTGATAAGTTCGTTGATTTACATGATGTCAAACAGGTCTTGGAGCTTCATTCCCTCACGAAGGACGATCCGTACTACATCGCGTTCATGCTGGTCGGCGCGTATCAGGAAGTGATGGGCAACAATCACAATTTGTTCGGTGCGCCGAATGAAGCGCACATCCACATAGACGAAGACGGCTATTTGATTAAGAAGGTCGTGCGCGGCACGACGGTCGGCGAGGCGCTGGAACGCGCGCGCTACGATCAGGGACAACTGCACGACGGCTTCCGCCGCCAAGTCGCGCAGCGCGTCAAACGCGGCGACTTGACCGAGGCCGA
>JBPCPQ010000077.1:0-10413 GCA_050999015.1 Pyrinomonadaceae bacterium
GATTGAAAATTCGGTAAGCCACACATGAAGCTTTGACACACGCAAATTCGTACATTGCGCTGCCCTGTCTTAGAACAAAAAGAGCGCGCCTCTGAAGAAGCGCGCCCGGTTAAAACACCATATGGAGTTGACTTAGAACTGCATGCGGAGGCCGAACTGCATCTGCAGCGGCGCTCCCGGATTGTTGGTGAGCAAATAGTTGCCGTTGGAGTCGCGTATCTGTAAGAAGGTCGGATTCGTGGGTTGAAGCACCTCGCCCGTCCTCTCGTTGACGCCCGGGTTGCCGTAGTTCGTCGCCGTCGTCGAAGCGAGTTGAATGTTCTTGAACTTGAAGAGATTGAAGACCTCAAATGAGGGCGAAAGTTCAAACCTCTCACCGAAACGGAAGTCTCGCTGAATGCGAAGATTGACATTGTAAACGGGTCTGTTACGGAAGGCGTTACGCGGAAGCGAAACACCCGGCGCAGTGTATGGCCGATCAGAGAAGTTACCGCGATCCTGATTCAAGTCGCCCGTCGTGTTGGCACCGCCCGTCGCGGAAGCGGCGAGCGTCACCAGAGCAGCATACGCCGCGTTGGAGAGTCCTGAGCCTGCGGGAGCGACGATGCCGCTGACGCTCACATCAATCGGTCGGGCTGAACCAAACCGTCCGTTTGAAGACAACTGGAATCCGAACGGCACGTCGAAGACTCCGCCAAAGGAGAATTGATGGCGGCTGTCAAGACGCGAGAAGCTGTATTCGGGAAGAAGGTTGAAGGAGTTGTCGTACTCGGCGAAGGTGGCGCTGCGCTCGGTGGAATCGTCATCCAAGCTTTTTGAAAGAACATAGAAGGCATTGAACTGCGCGCGCCGCGTGCGATATTCAGTGCGCAGTGTGAGCGCACGGTAAAGCGAGCGGGCCGAAGACTCACGCACCTGCACGTAGCCGAAGTCACCGATCTGTGTGATCGGACGGTCCCGCTGAAACGCTGTTGGGGTGGCCGAGTCAAGGCCAAAGAACGGCCGCTGGCTCGCATCTCCAACGCGGATGAACGGCACCGGCAAATCATAATCGCGATTGCGATTAAGATTGACGGTGTTCACGTAATCAAAAGTAGCGCCGACGTTGAAACCTTCAGCAACCTCACGCTCAAAGGCGGCGCCGAACTGGACGGAGCGCGGATTCTTTAATCCATCGCCGATTGTGAGGAGTTGTAGGCCGTTGAACGGATTGAATGTTATGCCGCGCGCCGTCGAGACGTTTTGGTTAATCTGCTGCAACTGTTCGGTTGTCAGGATCGGCAGATTGCCGAGCGTGAATTGATTGAGGTCAATCCCGATAGTCAGGAATTGCTTGTAGGTCGTGCTCGGGCAGCGCGGGTCGGTGTTGGCGATACCGCCGGCGCAGTTTTGCGTAAAGCCTGAAATCTGCAAACTGACATCGCCCGGCGGGGTGCGGAAGTTATTGATCGGCCCGGCGAGCGAAAGCAGGGGAGTGCGCGCGTAGTAAATGCCACCGAATCCGCGAACGACGGTTTTGCCGTCATTGGTCGGACCCCAGGCGAAGCCGAGGCGGGGAGCAAACTGCTTGGTCTGATCCGGGATGACTCGCGGATCAACACGGCCAATCGGGAAGTTTGCGTTCGCGACAAGGTCGGTGAGCGCGGTGCGGCTCGCATCGGGCGTCGGCATCAGTTGCGCTTCGTAGCGCAGGCCGTAGTTCAACGTGAAGTTCGGGCGGATGCGCCACGAATCCTGACCGTAGAAAGCAATTTCATTGGAATCCAAACTGGCGAGTCCGTTGCCGGTGGCGCGAATGTATTGGGCGCGCGTGTCGTCAAAGCGGTTGACCGAATCACCCGTTGCGCCACTTCCCACTGACAAGATGCGGAGAGCCGTCGTCACCGTGCCCGCATCACCGCCGCCGAGGCCGGACAAAGTGAAGCCGCCCGTTTGATTGAAAGCGAATAACTGATCGGCGAAAGTGTAGTTGTACTCGCCGCCGAACTTGATGCTGTGCTGACCGCGAACGAGTGTCACGTTATCAGCCAACTGGACACGGTAATCGTACTGCGTAGTCGGCAGAAACGAGACCGTGCCGAAGTTGCCGACGGTCGTGGCGACACGTGGCGAAATCTCATTCGGGATGCGCGGACGAGTTTCTCGTGAATACTGAGCGCGAAACTCGTTGACTGTTGTTGAAGTCAGGAACGATGTTAATTGACCGACGACGGTGTGCGATCTGTCGCCCTCCGTGCCATTTTGGGAAAGCGCGTTCGGAGTCGTGGCTTGCAGCGAAGTGCCGGCTGTGACGGAGTTCAGTGCCGTGTTCGTGCTGTAGTTGTAGCGGACATTGGCCTGATTCTTTTGGCTGATATTAAAGTCAAAGCGCACTAAGAATGCCTTAGCATCGTTGGTTTGTGTATAAGGACCTTCCTCGTCTCGATAGAAGTTGAAAGCTTCCGCGATGCCGGCTGTTGTCGCCGGATTGACAAGGGGCAGACGCTCAAAAAGCACGGCGCGCTCTTGACTCAATTCCTGCTGTTCATACGAAACGAAGAAAAACGCTTTGTCCCGGCCTCCAAAAGTGGCGGGTCCACCCTCGCCAAAGCGCGGCAGGTAGAGCGGCCCACCAACTGAGCCGCCGAACTGATGCTGCGTTGGGGCTGCGACTTGGCCGAAAGCATTCCTATGAGCGTACTTTTCGGGGCGTATCAGGTAAAAGGCGGAACCGTTAAATTCATTGGTGCCCGACTTGGTGACGGCGTTGACGATGCCGCCCGTTGAGCGACCGAACTCGGCGTTGTAACCGGAGGCCACGACCTGAAACTCGCGGATCGCGCTCTGCGGAATAGTAAAAGCGTTATTAGATCGCTCACCGCCACGCAAGCCCCCGAAGAAGGGGTTGTTATAATCCGCACCGTCAATCTGCACGTTGGTGTTAATACCGCGCTGGCCGACAAGGGAAATCTGCCCGCGCTGCGGATCAATTTGGGCGGTCGGCGTTTGCAACACGAAGTCTTGGAAGCGACGACCGTTGATCGGCATCCGGCTGATCAAAGTCTCGCTAATCAACGTCGGCGTCTGCGATTGAGTCGTCTCGACGGCCGCGCTGGTGACGAGCACTTCCTCTGTCACCGCATTCACCTGAAGCGTCACATTGGCGTCAAGCGACGAGCCGACTTCAACCTGATAGCCGGTCTGCGTGATTTGGCCGAAGCCCTGCGCCGTCGCTGTCAGAGTGTAATCCCCCGGTTGTAGTTGAACGGCGCGGAAGCCTCCCTCTTCATTAGAGGTCAATGTTTGAGCCAGTCCGGTCCCTGTATTAGTGACGGTGACGGTGGCATTAGGCACGACCGCACCTTGTAAATCTTTGACCGTGCCGACGATTTGCCCGGTGGTGGCATCCGACTGCGCCGTCGCCGGAACAGCGCCGATGGTAAAACAGAACAGCAGTAGAGTCAGCGCATAAACTGACCGGTGAAGGGTTAGTCTCAACATAGTTCTTCCTCTTCTAAGTAGAAATGATTGGCGTGTCATCGGGGCGGACAACACCGCGCGGTTTCGTTGCCCGAAGGTATTAGAAATCCTCTTAACATTTATAGTGAAAGATTACCTGAGCGGTGAATCAAACTTATACCATAGCGAAAGGCGGTTGCGCGAGTCTTACGGCGGCGTGAACGTGATGTTAAATTCCGCTGTTTTTGGCCGTGCTTTACGTCAAAAGGGCTGAAGAGATAATGCTTCTTCAGCCCGACGAAGTGTAAACAGTGGTGGCTCGTTCACGCGAGAAAGGCAGACGCCCGTGCGAAAGCTACAGCCTAACTCACGCGACCAGTACGCCGTAGCTTTTGCGCGGGCATCTGCCCTTGCCCCCCAACGGAACCGCGACTCGCCTTACCTGCCGTTGTTGACGAACGAAACACAGTCGCCTTGATTCTTAAAAGCGCGGGGCGCGTCGAATCTCCGCCAGCCGCCGTTCTTACATTGATTCTTATTCGTCGGCGGCCCAGTCTGCGGATCGCAAGCATCGCCAATGCCGTCAAGATCGAAATCGCCTTGTGCGGGATTCGGCGTCAGCGGGCAGTTGTCCGCCGCGTCGAGGACGGTATCGTTGTCGTCATCAGCGTCGCAACTGTTGCCGAGTCTGTCGCCGTCGGTATCGGTTTGGTCACTATTCGGCATCAGTGAGCAGTTGTCGGATTCGTCCGTAATTCCGTCGTTGTCGTCGTCAAAGTCGCAGGCATCGCCCGCCCCGTCACCGTCCGTGTCAAGCTGATCGGCGTTGGGAACGAACAGACAGTTATCAACAATGTCATCCACGCCGTCGCCGTCGCCGTCATCCCCGGCTATCGGGTTCACCGTGAAGTACGCGATGGGCATGTCGTGGTCGGAGACGCGCTCGGGGCGTGACGCATTTGAACTGAAAGCTTCGGGGAAGTCAGCATCGTTGCGGGCGATTGCGTAGCGCGTGAGGCGATTGTGCGCGCCCGTGTTGACCATAATGTGGTCAAGCGCCTGCGGATTACCCTCGAAGATGAATGTGTAACGCTCCGCCGCCGGAAGCGTATCGGTGAGATTGTAAAGATCAGGGTTCACCAGATCGGGACTCGCCAGCACGACTTGATCGGCAGGCGTCGGCGTTCCCTTGATCGTCCCAATTGAGTCAACGTAGCCGTCGTTGAATTGGAGCGAATTGTAGTCGCCGACCGAGATGATGTTCGAGTTCGGCTCGGCGGTCTGGAGACTCTGAATCAAATTGGCGAGAAACTCGGCCTGCTGTCGGCGCTTCTCGCGGACGCGCGGCCCCGGCGGATCGAACTCAGGAGTCGCGGGGGCGTCCGCCTCGTCGTCAACGCCGATCAGCGAGCGCAAGTGGTTGACGATCACCGTCACAGGAACCGGCGTCTTGCCAGCGCTTCTGACGAGCGCCCGGAGGACGAGCGGCGGACGGTCGTTCAGCAATTCCGGCTGACCATTATTCGGATTGATATACGTCGCGTCGCGGCCTTCCTGCACGACGCTGATGATTACGACGCGCGAAGTCTTGACGAGGAAGCCGACATCAATATCGTTTTCCGTATCGTCGTCCGATTCGATCAGACGCGCTTCGTACTGCGGGTCAGTCTCGCCCGCCGCCACCGCGTCGTCGTTAATTTTCGCGGCGAGCGATTGCAACACCGCGAGGTCGCCGATTTCTTCGACACCGATGATGTCCGGTGAGCGCATCACGTTGCGGACGGCGAGCGCCGCTTTGTTTCGCTGCGTGATGAAGTTACTGTCGTTGAAGAAATTCTCGATGTTGAAGGATGCGACGGTGAACTCGCTCGCGTCGGGCGCGGGCACCGGAATCGCCGTGATATTCGGCGACACGACGAGCGGCGCGTCGGGAATCAAGCGGTATTCGCCGAATGAAAAGTCGAGCACTCCGGAGATGTCGGTGATCGTGACGAAGGATGTCAACACCGCGCCGGTTGATAAACGTCGTCCGTTAGTATCAACGAGCAGACGTTCGGGATTTTCGTCGAAGCGCGGAACATTAGCCGGGGCATTCGGCGGGAGCGGCAATGAAACCGGGATGCCCGGCTCGCGTAACGGTCGCGGCACGCCTGTGAGCACCGTCCATACATCGGAGAATTCATCGGTCGGCGAGGTGGTCGTCAGCGAGTCGGCGCGCAGGCGCAGGCCCTCGAAATGTTCGAGTTGAGCGCGCGTCCCCGCCGGATCGAGAATGCTCGGAGTCAGCGTGATGGCGGCGGGGAGCGCGTTGCCGGTGCTGTTGACGGTGACGTTAGCTGCGGAAGCGGTGACCTGCGTCAGCGTGAAAAATTCCGTTACGTTCCCTGTTACGGTCACGGCGTTGCCGACTGTAACTGTGGGCACGGACGACGTGAAGACGAAGATGCCCTGCGAAGTGTTCGGATCATTGTCCACTTCGGCGTCCGGCGTTTGCAGGAAGAAGCCATTGTTTCTCAGAAGCGTCACGACGCCGCTTGTTGTCACGCTCTGGCCGACGAGCGGCGAAGTCGCGCCGCTGCCCTGAATCACGTGAATCGCGGTCAGCGTCACGTCGTCGGTGGTGATTGTGCCCACGCCCTGCGCGTCGGCGATTGTCACGCCGGTGACGTTCGTGACGTTGACGAAGAAACTCTCGTTCGGCTCAATTTTCGTGGCGCCGTTGACGGTGACGCTGAAGGTGTATGTTTGAGAATTCTGCGGGATAGTTTGTCCGGTCAGTGTTTGTGGTTCGTAATCGTCGTCGGCATCGGTCGCGGTGTTGTCCTGCGTGGCAATGTCGAAAGTCACGCCGCCCGCCGGGGCTGGCTGAGACAGACTCACTGTGAAGGTGGCGACAATCGTTCCGCTGTTTCCTTCCGCCACCGTCACATCGTTAATTGAAAGCGTCGCGCCGCCACCACCGCCGCCGCAGATAACTGCCGGCGAACTGCTGTTGCGCGGGGCGGACGGGCTGACAAGCTCAAAGTCATTCGCGTTATTGTCCGTGTCCGTGCAGCCCGACGACTTGCGCGCCTTACTGTCGTTCGCCGCCGGGACGGTCGTCACCGCTGTCTCGACGAATGCGTTTGTCGCCGTGCCGTAGCCGACCGAATCAACAATCGTTCCCGTGTTGAGGTCGCCGTTTCTGAGCGCCAAACCGCCGCTCGCGCCGGCGAAAGTGCCGGTGCTTCCGGTGCTGTATGTGATGTTCGGCGTCACCGTCCCGTCGTAGCCCGACGAGTGCGCGATCAAATAATAACCGCCCGGCGGGATTATCGTATCCGCCGTCCAGTTGATGACCGCCACATCGCTCGTACCTGCCGCCGAGCGATACACCAAGCGGTGCCCGTTAAGATTAAAGTCGCTGGTGCCGACATTATGAAGTTCGACAAACTCATCCGCCGCCGAGCCGCCGGCCACCTGAAACTGGCTGATGACCACGGTCGTCGAGATGGCCTGTGTCGTCGGGACGATTAAGGCCAGCAGCGGAAAAATTAGAAGACTTGCTGCTGCGACAGCGAGAAATTTGCGGCGGCGCAGAAAGACGGTATTTCGCCGGCGGCGATAGAATGACATTGCAGGAAAAATCCTTTCTTAACTTGGGTGCGCGCTTCCTTCGCACAAAGAAGCGCAGGAGTGATTGACGGATGATGCTTTATACCGATGACGAAAAGGCGCGTCAAGTTTCAGGGGAAGAAATTTGCGAAATGGAATTGTAGCGTTAAGTGGCCGCTGGTGTGTTACGCGAGAGTTATATTTTGCTGAACCGCTGGCTGCTTATTCTGCCGCGTCAGCGGCGCGTGAATTTAGCCGTGTCCTTTAGGGCACGGAACTTAGTATGCGGAGATTTCCACGTCGCGTCAGCGACGTTTGAAGCAAATCGGATTCAACCGTCGCTGACGCGACGACAACCTCACGTTGACACCGCTCCCCGTACACTAAAGCACACGGCTAAACTTAAGCGCCGCTAACGCGGCGCGGGATCGCTACGCATCACTCTTCACACGCGCTCGCAAATAATTGCGATGCCCTGCCCGCCGCCGATGCAGGCGGTCGCAAGGCCGTAGCGCAGCCTGCGCCGCTTCAACTCCATTAGCAGCGTCAGCACGAGGCGCGTGCCCGACGCGCCGAGCGGGTGGCCGAGCGCAATCGCGCCGCCGTTGACGTTCGTGCGCGCGCGGTCAAGTCCCAACTCCTTCTCGACCGCGAGATACTGCGCCGCGAACGCTTCGTTGACTTCGACGAGATCAATCGCTTCGAGCTTGAGATTCGCTTTCTCCAAAGCCTTCCGCACCGCCGGGACGGGGCCGATGCCCATCACATCCGGCTCAACTCCGGCGTAAGCCCAACTGACGATGCGTCCGAGCGGTTTCGCATTGCGCCGCTTCACAAAATCTTCGCCCGCGATGACGAGCGCCGCCGCGCCGTCCACAATGCCGGAAGCGTTGCCGGCGGTCACGAAACCGTCTTTACTGAACGCGGTCGGGAGTTTCGCTAAAATTTCGAGCGTCGTGTCGGGGCGCAGATGGTCATCCTGCTCAACGACCTTGACGCCTTTGCGCGTCTTCACCTCGACCGAAACAATCTCTTCAGCAAAGACTCCGGCGCTTTGCGCCCGCGCCGCTTCCTGCTGTGAGCGCAAAGCGTATTTGTCCTGCTCCTCGCGCGACACTTCGTAGCGGCGCGCGAGGTTCTCCGCCGTCCCCGCCATCGTCGTGTTGCAGTAGGTGTCGAGAAGGGCGACCATCAAACTGTCTTCGAGCTTCCCTTGTCCGAGCGGAAAACCGGAGCGCGCGCCGTAGATGACGTGCGGCGCTTGCGACATTGACTCCATCCCGCCGACAAGTGCGGTCTCGGCCTCGCCGAGTTGAATCATCTGCGCGCCGGAGATGATTGATTGAATGCCGCTGCCGCACAGACGGTTGACCGTCAACGCCGGGCGGTCGGCGGGCACGCCCGCCTTCAGCGCAACGTGGCGCGCTCCGTAGATCGCGTCGCCCGAAGTCTGCAAAGCGTTGCCGACAATTGTGTGGTCAATCTCGTCAGCCGCGACACCGGTCGCTTCGAGCGCGCCGCGCGCCGCCGCCGCGCCCAAGTCAATCGCCTTCACGTCCTTCAACGCACCGACATACTCACACATCGGCGTGCGCTTGCCGGCCAAAATAAACACATCACGAGCCATAATTTTTTATAAACCTCTAGGTAAAGATTCTGCGACTGTGGGGAACAGACGAGAGTAACAAACGCTTTCCTGATGCGTCAATTTTGGGCCAGCGTCTCCGGCGGGCGGCAAGATATGCAGAGATACGCGGCGGCAAAACATTTTGCGCGCGGCGAATCAATCACGGAAGCGATGCTCGGCGCGGTAGCGGTGGAGGAGTTCTTCGAGGAAACCTTCGTAGGTAAAACTCGCGGCGTCAAAGCCGGGGCGAATCTTGTAGAGAATTGGGGTAGCAACGCGCCACGCCATCCACTGCCGCGCGGCGTCGGGCAAGTCCCAGCGGCGGCGCAGGAACGTCTCGACCACTTCGATTTCACTTTCGGTCAGCGCGTTTATGTCGCCGGTGAATGCGACCGGCTTGAAGGAGCGCCGGAGCGCGGTGTCGCTCGTCGGCGCGGCGAAGACTTGATCGAAGGTCGGGGCCTGCGCCTCGCGCTCGCGCACCACGACCGTGCCCGCGACGAAATCGCCGACGCGCTGATCGCGCTCGCTGACAAAGACGGAGACGAGTCCGATTGAGTAGAAGGGAAACGGCATCATGTCGAAAATGCGCAGAAGGTTTCGCGCCGACGCCTCCCAGAACGTGACGGGCCGCCCGTCCTCGCGGATCACGCGCAGACGCAGCCAACGCTTGCCCGGCGTCTGCCCGTTCCACAGAGTCTCGAAGACCGCGAAGTAGCTCGACCAAATCACAAACACGGCGAGGATCAAACCTGCAAGCACCCACTTCGGCGCTTCCGTCAGACGGTCGCTCCAAGCGGCGACGTTACCCGTCCACGCCAGCACCATCACAACGAAGCCGATGACGATGATCTGCAGCGTATGGTCGAACGCGCACGCGAGGAAGCGGTTACCGATTGACGCCAGCGCGAAATGAAGCGGCACGCGCTCCGGCGTTTCGATGACGAGAATGTCTTCGGTGGGGATTGCGACGGACATGAGAGAAATTGCGGAATGCGGATTTCGGATTGCGTATTAAAAACGCGCTTTTCAAATCCCGCATTCCGCAACGCTTTACTACGGCCTTATGAACTGGCCGGAGGAATCGTCAATTCTTGTCCTACTTGTAGGTCGTCTTGGTTTTCGATTTTGTCGCGGTTGGCATAGAAGATGTCTTCGTGCTTGCCAGCGTCTCCGTAGAACTGCTGGCTGATTTTGGAAAGCGTGTCACCCGCTTTGACGGTGTAGGTTTGCCCCTGTCCGGTGTTTTCGTCTGCCATGATTTTGTCCTCCTTACGTTGACTGTTTGTTGTGATCGAGACCAAGTTTAGCGCCGGACTCTACCACTTGCTACGTGCCAAAGGAAAGGATGAAGGCGGGAGCAGAAAGACGCGGGGAGGGGGAGAGAGGGAGACGCGGCGATCAGAGTCTTACTCGCCGCGTCTCTTCCCGTTCACCCTTCATCCTTTCTTCGCGGCGGGTAGCGCGAAGGCAATCACTTTGTCGGAAAGAGTCGGGCTGAGTTGTCTGAGAAAGCCGCCGCCGCCGGCGGGGATGACGACGAACTGTCTGCCGCTCCTTCGGCCCTGAAAGGTCATCGGCGTGGCGTGGCCGCCGGCTTCGATCTGCGCCGACCACAATTCTTTTCCGGTGCGGCTGTCGAAGGCGCGGAATCGTTTATCAATCGTCCCGGCAATAAAGACGACGCCGCCGGCGGTCGCAATCGTGCCGCCGAGATTCGGCGAGCCTGTCGCGGGGACGCCCTTCGCCTGAAG
>JBPCPQ010000401.1:0-7791 GCA_050999015.1 Pyrinomonadaceae bacterium
CCCGCATCAAAGGCGAACTTGCGGATGTTGTTGCCGTAGTCGAACGTGATTGCGCCCGCGCGCTTTAAGGCGAGCATCGCTTCGACGTGACGCGCCATTGATTGTGTCGAGCGTTCGATGTACGCGCCCGCGTCGGTGCGGCGCAACGCTTCGGCTTCTTCGAGACTAAGGCCAGACGGGACATAACCGTTGAGGGGGTCGTGCGCGCTCGTTTGATCTGTCACAACATCAATCTGTACTCCGCGACGAACTAACTCCGGCAGCACCTCGGCGCAGTTGCCGACGAGTCCGACCGAGACAGCGCGTTTTTGTTCGCGCGCGTCTTCGCAGATGCGTAGGGCTTCGTCGAGCGAGAGCGCGAGTCGGTCGCAGTAACGGTCGCGGACGCGGCGCTCGATGCGCGACTGATCCACGTCAATGCCTAAAAAGACCGCGCCGTTCATCGTCGCAGCTAAGGGTTGCGCGCCGCCCATCCCGCCCATCCCGCCGGAGACGATCAAGCGCCCCGACAAATCGCCGCCGAAATGTTTGTCGGCCATCGCGGCGAAAGTCTCGAATGTGCCCTGCACGATGCCCTGCGTGCCGATGTAAATCCAACTGCCTGCGGTCATCTGCCCATACATCATCAGGCCGCGCCGTTCGAGTTCGTGGAAGTGCTCCCACGTCGCCCACGCGCCGACTAGGTTCGAGTTGGCGATCAGAACGCGCGGCGCGTATTCGTGCGTGCGGAAGACGGCGACGGGTTTACCCGACTGCACGAGCAGCGTCTCGTCGTTTTCAATCTGTTGCAACTCGCGCACGATGGCATCGAACGCCGCCCAACTGCGCGCCGCCCGCCCGCGCCCTCCGTAAACGACGAGATCATCGGGACGCTCGGCCACCTCCGGGTCAAGGTTATTCATCAGGCAACGCAGCGCCGCTTCCTGATGCCAGCCCTTACAATTCAGTTTTGCGCCGCGTGGCGCGCGGATGGTTCGATGAGAAGACATGGTTTGAAAGTGCTCAGTGGTCGGTGGTCAGCCAAAGCAAGCAGTAGAACATCTGACACACATAGCGTGACATTCTGACCACTGACCACCGACCACTGACCACTGTTTCATTCGCTGGAAAAAGTTTGCCGGAGGCGGCTGAACCAGCCGGGATCGTCGCGCGTGGTCAGTTGTTCCAACTCCCCGGCGTCGAGCCACCAGCCTTTACAATTTGTGCAGCGATCAATCTTCACGTCGGCGTAAGTAATCTCGACGAGAGGGACGTGGCAGCGAGGACAGGTGAGCGCCGTCGTCGCGGCGTCCGGCGCTTCGCTTTGCTCTTGCCCCGCGTCGCTTTTCCCGGCGCGCAACTTTTCGAGCGCCTCCTGCTCTTTGCGCCTGAAGTATTCTTCTTCGAGGCCTCTGCGCCGTTCGTCCAAGCCATCTGACATGTGATCTCCTCCAGTCGTTTCAGTTGAAATGTACCGGCGCGCGCCGGCCTGTTTGCCGTGACTAGATAGCGTCCACGAATCATTATTGTAATAACAGAAAACTCGCGCCGCGCGCCACTGAAGAAAAGAGTGTCCGCTTGATTAGTGGAACGAGCGTGCATAAGCTGTGACGCATCACGCGCCGTTATGAACCAAGAAAGCTCCAACTCGCAAGCTTCGGAATCGAATCGTGCCTCTGCGCCGCCTCGTCGTCCGCGATTACGTGCGCTGATTTTCGTCGCGTTCACAGTAGTTTCTCTGGCGATGCTAATCGGCGCGTTGAGCCTGATACGACAATCGCGCCCGGTGACGCCGATTTCGCTGCCTCCAACTGGCGAGCCGACGGACGCGCCTTCTCCGCAACCATCCGCTTCGATGACGCCCGCGATTATCGCCCCCTTGCCCGTCGCGCCCGTTGTTTCACCGACTCCTGATGTGTCCGGCGAAAGCACGCCCGCGACGCCGGGCACTTCGACAAAACTACTCATCCCGGTTGCCGGAGTAACCGCCGAACAGTTAAGCGACACCTACAACGACGCGCGCTCCGAAGGGCGCACGCATAACGCGATTGACATCATCGCGCCGCGCGGAACGCCCGTGCTTGCCGCCGCCGACGGGCGAATTGTGAAACTCTTTTACAGCGAGCGCGGCGGCATCACGATCTATCAACTCGATCCCGACAACCGAACCGTCTATTACTACGCACACCTCGAGCGCTATGCCGACGGACTCACAGAAGACCACTTCGCGCGGCGCGGCGAAGTCATCGGCTACGTCGGCGATACCGGCAACTCCGGCGCGGGCAACTATCACCTTCACTTCTCCGTCTCCGTCGTCTCCGACCCCAAGCGCCACTGGGACGGG
The DNA here is from genome assembly GCA_050999015.1 of Pyrinomonadaceae bacterium. Lineage (GTDB taxonomy): Bacteria > Acidobacteriota > Blastocatellia > Pyrinomonadales > Pyrinomonadaceae > JBPCPQ01. Next base: position 2,324 of record JBPCPQ010000401.1, read on the forward strand.
GAAAATATCAATCCTTACCCGCTTCTGAAATAGGGGAAAGGGGGAAGGGTGAAAGAGACACGGGGACACGGGGACATGGTGACGCGGCGACGCGGCGACGCGGGGATTACACTCATTTTCCTCTCGTCGCCGCGTCGTCGTGTCGCACACTCCCCGCGTCTTTCCCCTTTCCCCTTTTCCCCGTCCCTTCCCCAACTGTATTTATATGCGTGGCAGTGTCGTTCGTTAATGGTGCGGATGTCGTCGTGAGGTAGCTGAGTGACATTGGAAAACTATGGCAAAGCGTGAAGAGGGAGTATTGGAACGAAGGTTGCTGGCAAAGCAGGGTTTTCAAGTGTCGCGGCTCTATCGAGGGAGACGCGGCGAACAAGGCGCAGCTTGACAAGCCACAGCGCAGCATCTCAATCACCATTATATTCGAAGAGACAAAAGGAGTTTTTAAGGAATGAAGGATTTTCTAAGCGCTGCGGTTGCGGTCGCGGCACTTTCATGTTTGATCGTCGGCGCGGGATGCGTGGCCGAATCACCCAACACCGCCAACACGAACGCGGTGACGACGAACGCTAATGTCGCCGCGACACCAACGCCAGCGGCCTCACCGGCTGTTAGTGCGAACGCCAACAACTTGCCGGTGACTCTGCCCGTGCTCGACGCGATGTTTTCGGACGAGGCGTTCGCTTCCGAGTTGAAGTCGAAACTACAACTGACGGACGAGCAGATTGGTAAGCTGCGCACTGTGGCGCGCGAAGAGACCGGGAAGTTGCGCGAGGCGGACACGGACGAGTATCCCGGCACAACCGCCGCCGCACGCCGGCAGGCCGACGAGCAAATCAAATCGGTGGTCGGCGAAGAAAAAGCCGGGCAGCTTGCGGCGTTCGTGCGTGATCGCTGGGGCGGCGGTGAGGCAGGCGCGGCGGGCGGTGGCACGGCCACCGGTTCGACGATTGGCAAGATGAATGCGGTGCCGACCGACACGCGCGTGGTCGTCAACGCGCCTGCTTACCGGATGGACGTTTTCGAGAGCGGCCGACTTGTTAAGACATACAAAGTCGGCATCGGCTACCCGGAGTTTCCGCTGCCGACGGGACAGCGCCGCGCCGACACCATCATCTTTAATCCGACGTGGACGCCGCCCGATGAGCCGTGGGTCGAATCGCCGTCGAGTAAAGTGAAAGTCGGCGAGAAGGTCGAGGCCGGAAGCCCTCTCAATCCGCTCGGCCCGATAAAGATTCCGATTGGTCTGCCGTCATTGATTCACGGCGGCAAGTCGCCGGCGAAACTCGGCACGTTCGCGTCGCATGGCTGCGTCGGACTGACCAATCCGCAGGTGCAGGATTTCGCGCAAGTGTTGGGAAAACTCGGCGGCACCGAAATCACGCCGGAAGATGTCGCCAACTACGCGAAGACTAAAACCGAAACGAAGAACGTCAAGCTGAGCAACGCCGTGCCAATCGAGTTGCGTTACGAAACCATCGTCGTCTCGGACGGCAAGCTGTATATTTACCGCGACGTTTATGATCGCGGGACGAACACCGAGGAGAATCTGCGCGCGGCGCTCGAAGCGCACGGCGTCTCGCTCGATCAATTGAGCGAAGCGGAGCGCGGGCAAGTTACGAACGCACTCAAAGACATGGCGCGCGACGCGACGGGAAAACCGGCAGACGGTCAGCCGTCGGCTTCTCCGGGCGCGAACATGAATATGAACATGAGCGCGAACACGAATAAGAATGTGGGCGACAGTAAGAACGCGAATGCCGGCGACGGGAAAGTGACGCGCACGATCAAGGGGAAAAAAGAGGTCGTGATTCAACTCGCGGCGCTCGCCGGCAAAGGCTATCCGGCCCCGGTCGGTGCTGACATGGGCGGCGGTAAGGCCACACCGGCGGGCAGAAAGCGGTGAGAAATAATGAGACTTTGGGGCGATATTTGTACATGACCATGTGAGTGCCGGGTACCTAATTTTTTAACACAGAGGGCACGGAGGGTTCACACAGAGAGATGATGATCTCCTCCGCGCCCTCTGTGTTTCAAAGGATTCAATCTCTTGTTTTTTTGCGCAAGCAATTTTGCGGCATGGTGAGGGAAGTTAGTTTTAACCCTTTCCCCCTTCCCCTTTGCCCTTTTTCCCTTGCGGTTCTGTCGCGCTGTGCCCTCTGTGTTCGGCGCGGACAAGAATAACTTCGCGCCGCGTTTAGGTGCCGTCTTCGACGTGTTCGGCGACCAGAAACTCGTCGTGCGCGGCGGCGGCGCGGTCTCTTTCCAACCGCCGCAACCCATTTATCTTTACGATCACGCTTACCCCGCCCGCGTCTGCCGTTTCAAGCGAGCTTCGCCCCGTCGGACGTCGCCCCGACCGGCATTAGCACGGCGTTCCCGTTTTCGCTCGCGTTCCGCGACCTCGTGCGCGGCAACCCGAATCTGTTGCCGCGCGGCTTCGTGCTGGGCCGTTCCGTGACCGACTACAATCGCCGCGACGAGTACGCGGTGCTCTTCAACGCGACGCTGCAATACGCCGTCACCCCGTCGCTCGCCGTGTAACTCTCTTACGTCGGCAACCGCGACTTCAATCACCCCGTCGTGACGCCGCCGAACGAGTGTCTGCGCGGCACGTTCCGCCCGGAAGCCGGAGAACAAAGCGCGGTGCGGTTGGCACGTTTTCTCGCGTTCGCGCGTGGCATCTTCACCTGCCGCGCGCGCACTGCGGGAACAATCGTCGGCATCGTGATGAGCGCGGCGATTCTTCTCCTTGTGCAGAACTACACGCGCGTTCATTTCTTCCTCTATGCCGCTGTCGGTATCATTACCTGCTTCGTCGTCGGCTACCTGACGAGCCTCGTCATTCCGGCGCGGCGGCGACATAACCTTGAAGGCTTAACGATCTACACGCTCGGCGAGCGGCGAAGAGCGCGGGCGGAGACGATTGTCGGGATGATCGCTCCTTGAGAGCACGCGCCGCGTTCGCTTACAATTTGTGGCTCCCGGACTAAAGGTCTATAAACAGGAAAACCGATGACTGTATTCAATGGCATACTCCCCGCGCTGGTCACTCCCTTCGACCGGGAAGGCCGCTTCGACGCATGCGCTTTCGATCAATTGCTGGAGCACGTGTACGCGGCGGACGTACACGGCATCTACGTCAACGGCTCGACCGGCGAAGGCTTGCTTCAGTCGGCGGCGCAGCGCAAACAAGTTGCGGAAGTTGCCATCGCTAATTCGCCGCCGGGCAAGCAGGTCATCATTCACGTCGGAGCCGCCTCGACCGCCGACGCCATCGAACTCGCCCGCCACGCCGCCCACGCGGGCGCGCACGCCATCAGCAGCCTGTTGCCGCCGGGCAGCTATTCGTTCGACGAAATCAAAGCCTACTACGAAACTCTCGCCGCCGCTTCGGGCGTGCCGCTGCTCGTCTACCACTTCCCGGCGATCAACGCTTCGATTATCTCCGCCGCGCAACTTCTCGAACTCTGCCGCATCCCCGGAGTCGTCGGCTTGAAGTTCACCGACTACGATCTCTTTACTCTGGCGACCGTTAAGGCGAGCGGCGCGATTGTCTTCAACGGCTACGACCAAGTGCTCGTCGCCGGGCTTTTGATGGGAGCCGACGGCGGCATCGGCACGATCTACAACCTCGTGCCCGAACTCTTCGTGCAAATTTATGAGCTGTCGCAGGGCGGGCGTTGGGCGGAAGCGCGTCGGGTGCAAGAGCGAATCAACGAACTGATCCGCATCATCGTTCGATACCCGGTCTTCCCGGCGACGAAAGCGATCCTCAGTTGGGCGGGCATAGATTGCGGACACTGCCTCCCGCCACGCCGTTCATTGACCGCGACGGAAGAAACGCAACTGCGCGACGAACTCGCCACATCGAGTTTCGCCGAAAGGTTACTCGCGGGAGAGAAGCGTCGGGGCGAAGCCGCACACACCATCGGCGCATCAAGCGATTGGGATGTTTAGCATCCGACTCTCCGTCGCAAAGCACGGAAGATCGTGGAAGGTTGAAGGCCAAAGCCGTACGCGCCGGGATGTAACAGACTCAACAATTCTTTCGCGGCGGCAGACGGAAAAGGCGGAAAACACATGCGCGTCACGGTTGGACAGATCAACACGACGAACGGCGATTACGAAGGCAACACCGCACGCATCATCCATGCGATTGAAGTGGCGAAGCGCGACCGCTCCGATCTTGTCGTGCTGCCCGAAGTCGCAGTGCAGGGTTACACCTCGCTCGATTGGTTTCTCGACCGCGATGTGGCGGCGGGCGCGCTCGCCCCGCTCGAACAAATCATCGCGTCGTGCGACGGATTGACGGCAATTGTCGGGACCGTCAGGCCGACGGAAAAACCGGGCGGGCGGAGACTCTACAACTCGGCGGCGGTGATTCGTAATCGGAAACTGCTCGGCTTCGCGGACAAGACGCTGCTGCCGGAGTATGACGTGTTCGACGACCCGCGCTACTTCGAGTCGGCAAGTGAGCGTCGCCTTTTCTCAATCGGTGATGACCAACTCGGCGTCGCGGTGTGCGAAGACCTGTGGAACGACAAGACGTTCTGGCGCGAACGCCTCTACGCGCACGACCCGGCGGACGACCTGATCGAGATGGGCGCGAAGGTGCTCGTCTCGATTAACGCCTCGTCGTTCAACAAGGGGAAGATGGGACAGCGTTGCTCGATGGTGTCGCACCGCGCGAAGGCGGCGGGGCTGCCCATCGTGTTCGTCAACCTCGTCGGCGGCAACGACGGCATCATCTTCGACGGCGCGAGCCTCGTCACCGATTGTCGCGGCGAAATAATTTTACAAGCGCCGCCGTTTGAGGAATTTTTCGGCACCGTTGATCTCGACTGTGGCGTGCGCGACGAACGATGTCTGCCCGGCGACGACATCGGCACGGTGCATCAGGCGCTCGTCCTCGGCATCAGGGATTATGCAAGCAAGAATCGTTTCACGACGGCGGTCTTAGGTCTTTCGGGTGGCATTGATTCGGCGGTCGTGGCGACGCTCGCGTGCGAGGCGCTCGGCTCCGCGAACGTCCTCGCGGTGATGATGCCTTCGCCGTTCTCGTCGCGCGGAAGCGTCGAGGATTCAATCGCGCTCGGACGTAATCTCGGCATGCCGACGATTGAGCACCCGATCACCGGGGCCTTCGACGCGCTGACGAAGGAGTTGACTTTGACAAAGCCGACGCGCGGCGGCGAAAGCCTCGCGGCGGAGAATCTTCAGTCGCGCCTGCGCGGCAACATACTGATGACGATCTCGAACGCCGAAGGCCGTCTGCTGCTCTCGACCGGCAACAAGTCGGAACTCGCGCTCGGCTACTGCACGCTTTACGGCGACACCAACGGCGGCCTCGCCGTGCTCGGCGACCTTCTGAAAACGGAAGTCTACGCGCTCGCGCGCCACTACAACCGGCAGAGCGAAATCATCCCTTCGGCGATTATCAACAAGCGCCCCAGCGCCGAACTCGCGCCCGA
>JBPCPQ010000051.1:0-9265 GCA_050999015.1 Pyrinomonadaceae bacterium
GATCAACTCCTGCACCGAGGCCGCGCTCTTTTGCAGGGCGATGCGCTCTTCGGTCGTCAAGTTGATCTCGATGATCTGCTCTAAGCCGCGCGCCCCGAGTTTGCAGGGGACGCCGACGTAGAGGCCCTGAACGCCGTACTCGCCTTCGAGGTAAGCGGCGCACGGCAGAATCTTTTTCTTGTCTTTGAGAATCGCCTCCGTCATCTCGACCGCCGCCGCCGACGGCGCGTAATAGGCCGAGCCGGTCTTCAGGAGGCTGACGATTTCCGCGCCGCCGTTCGCGGTGCGCTTCATGATGGCGTCGAGTTGATCTTTCGACAAAAGCTCGGTGATGGGGATGCCGGCGCAGGTCGAGTAGCGCGGGAGCGGCACCATCGTGTCGCCGTGCCCGCCGAGGACGAACGCGGTGACGTTTTCCACCGACACGTCCAGAGCTTCGGCGAGGAAGCAGCGCATCCGCGCCGAATCGAGTACGCCCGCCATCCCGATGACGCGGTGCTTCGGAAATCCCGAACGCTTCAGCGCGACCTGACACATCGCATCGAGCGGATTTGAGACGATAATTAAAATCGAATCGGGCGAATACTTCACGACCTGCTCCACAACGTCCGAGACGATGCCGGCGTTCGTCTTGAGAAGGTCGTCGCGGCTCATACCCGGCTTGCGCGCCAACCCGGCAGTGATGATCACGACATCGGAGTTTTTCGTGTCTTCATAATTGTTTGTCGAGCCGATGAGTCTCGCGTCGTAGCCTTCTATCGGCGCGGCCTGCGCCAAGTCGAGCGCCTTGCCCTGCGGCACGCCCTCCATGATGTCCACGAGCACTATGTCGCCTAACTCTTTACTGGCCAGCCAGTGCGCCGCCGTCGCGCCGACGTTCCCCGCACCCACTACCGTGATCTTGTTTCGTTTGCCCATCGCTTTAGTCCTTTCCTTTCGAGACGAATGTCAGATGTTAAATGTCAGGTGCGGGCGCGGCTTTGGCTCGTCCGGCACTTCACATCCAGCATCTGCGTTTTACAGTTTTCGGAAGAGCGCGAGTTTAAGGCGCGGGTTTGACGAGTGTCAAGACACGCCCGCCGCGAAGAGGAGTGAGCGACAATTCTTGATCGTCTCGAAAATTCCCCGTCCGCTTCTCTGTAAAGAATTGTTCTGACGAAATAAATTTTATCAATACCCTCATTCCTCTCGCGTCATGGTATTTTACCTTCCGATGTGGCTGCCTCGCCCGCTCCGACGTTTGTTTACCACTAACACGCAAGTCTCGCGCGACGACTCTGCGCCCGCAGAACTTCCCGACGACGCGACTGATGAAGCGGAGGTTGATCCGTTCAACCCTTTCATGGAACCCGTGCGCTTGGAGATTCGAGACGTGTTCGATCTCCATACGATTGCTCCGCGTGACGTTAAGCTCGCGGTCGAGGAATATCTTCTCGAAGCACGCCGCGCAGGTTTCCAAGTCGTGCGCATCATTCACGGCAAGGGCACGGGCGTCCAGCGCGATGTAGTGCGGGGCGTTCTCGCGCGCACGCCTTTCGTTCGAGGATGGACGGATGCCCCGCCCGAAGCCGGCGGCTGGGGCGCGACCGTCGCGCATCTTACTCAAGACGGCGAGTGACACGTGATCGGCGGCGGCCTAAATCGAAGCGTAAGAGAATTAAACAAGGATGCACAGGTGCCAATCTTGCAAGCTTTGATATAGGCGCAATCACCGGCAACGTATCTCCAAGTCTTAACTTCGCTTTCATACTTGGCGACGCGCCGTATCATAAGGTGAATTCGATTCTTTCAATTTAAGGAGAGTGTAAATGAGTAGTGATGTCTCCCAAGAGCACGCCCCCCGGAGCAGGTTTGAAGACTTAACCCTCTCAGACCTTTTAATCACCCTCATCAACGCGGGCTACTCGTTTGAACAACTGAGGCGGATGACAATGGCTCAACTCTACGGCGTCATTCAAGAGGCTGTCGACAAAGCTTCTTCAACGTCGCAGGCGCAAGCGGCATAAGGGACATGGAGCAGGAAACGGCGTGAAGGATGTGGCGCGGCGGATTGATTCTCCCTCCCCCGGTTTTTGTCTTTTGCTTTACAGGGGCGAGAGCGTTAGCAGTTCATTCCAGCAGGTTGTGTAACCGGGCGAGCGGCGCTCGGCGCGGGCCCGCCAGTTTTGTTCTAATCCGGCTCCGGCATAGCGCAGCGTATCGTGACCCATGCGGGCGTTGACCGCGTCAACTGTCTGCATCAGACGCCGTGCGCGCGCGCGATTCATTTCGTCGAACAATCCCGCCTGAATCGGCGAGACCGGCACTAGCCCGATGAGCATCACGCCGGCCTTCTTAAACTTATGCCCCGCACGAAACACGTGCCCGACGCCTTCATGGGCGTAACGGATAAGTTCCGGGGTGATGTCAGTCGGGACGGGGAGATTCACCACCACCGAAGCCGCGTGGTGCGACTCCGGGATGAAGCGGCTCGTAGCGAGGAAGACAATCAGCGTCGTCGCGGCGAGTTGCTGCCGGCGCAATTTCTCCCCCGCGCGTGAGACGTAAGCGGCGACGGCTTCGCGTATTTCTTCGAGCGACTCAACGGGGCGACCGAACGACCGCGACACCGTGATTCCCTTTTTCGGCGGCGGGCACCATTCAAGCGGCAGACAGGATGTGCCGCGCAACTCATAAAGAATCCGTAGTCCGGCGACACCCATTTCTTTTCTCACCCATCCATCATGAGCCGAACGTAGCTCGCGGGCGGTGCAGATGCCGCGCTCTTTCAACCGGCGCGCGTAATTCCTTCCGACGCCCCACACATTTTCCACCGGGACGCGCGCGAGAGCCGCGTCAAGGTAGGGCGATTCCACGAGATTCACGACGCCTTCCGCTCTGCTCGATTTTTTCGCGATATGCGCGGCCACTTTGGCGAGAGTCTTTGTCGTGGCGATTCCAATGCTTACCGGAATGCCCGTCCACTTTCGCACACGTTCGCTCGTCTCCCGCCCGACGGCGTAAAGTTGCTCAGTCGTCACTCCCGAAAGACCGATGAAAGCTTCATCAATCGAGTAAACCTCAACCTCCGGGCTGGTCTCACGAAGCGTGTCCATCACGCGGGTACACATGTCGCCGTAGAGCGCATAGTTGGATGAATAGACTTCGACGCGGTGGGTGTCAATCAATTTTTGAATCTGGAACAACGGCGCACCCATCTTAACTCCCACGGCCTTCGCCTCCTCCGAGCGCGAGATGACGCAGCCGTCGTTGCTCGACAATACGACGACCGGACGCCCGCAGAGTTTGGGGTTGAAGACCCGCTCGCACGAAACGTAGAAGTTGTTACAGTCAACAAGCGCGAAAACAGACTGCATATGCGTTTGTCAGCCGATGTCTCAACTACACCCGCCCCTTTTTAGTCTATCCTCCATTTGCTGAACGTAGTTCACCGGTAGTGCTAATGCCGCGCCCGTTCAGCAGACGCGCGAAATCCCCTTCCGACGGACGCCTGCTATGTGTCACCTCGCAGGCTACGACGCTCCGAGAGGCGCTCGTCGCTATTCAAACGAAGTAAGCTGATCGTAGTTCGTCCTTCAGGAGTCAAGCCGACGATCTGCTCACCCTGCGAAGTGAAGTGTTCTGCCCAGACGTGTCCGCGCGGATTGAACAGGAGACTGAAGTTCTGGGTCTGCGGATCGAAGGAACCAAGATCACTGCCTTTGTGCCGGTTGCAGCGCCAACAGGCGAACGCCAAGTTGCCAGCTTCTGTCTGGCCGCCGTGCTTCTCGGCGATCACGTGATCAACTTCGTGCGGGAAGAAGGCGAGGTCCGCTGGAAGCAAACAATACTCGCAGCGATTGCCGGCCCGCTCCATGACTAGCCGGCGCACCGCTGCCGGGATATAGGTAATGCTCACCGCGCGCCTGCCAGATAGTGAAGGTTGCCGGCTTTAATCATGACCATCAGGTGCTCAAGCCGCTCGTACTCATCAAGCTCGTCTCTTTCCGTCGGCGTGAGGTCGCCGGCAGCCGCGCGCGCCATGAGCGTTCGCAGCCGCTCGATCATCTCGGGTGCCGGGCCGAAGGTGGCGACCTCCTCCGCATTAGGGTTGCTGGCAAGGAAGTTGAGAACGTAGCGATAGACGTGAGAGGGCAGTGCGGGCTGTCGAAGACTTTGCGTCAGCAATTCGGGCAGACGATCACCAGCTTGGGCGATCAGTTCAGAGAGTTCGTCAGGGACTTCAATCGTGATGATAGCCATACGGATGTCTCCTCGGCAATTTACTTCGTTAATTGTACCTGAAACACAACTCTGGCATTGACTCTTAATTCTACATAATCGTTCAAACGCGAGATGACGCAGCCGTCATTGTTCGACAACACGACGACCGGACGCCCGCAGAGTTTGGGGTTGAAGACCCGCTCGCACGAAACGTAGAAGTTGTTACAGTCAACAAGCGCGAAAACGGGTTGCATGTGTGTCCGGCGTTGCTGCTCGATTGTTCAGTGGGTGCGGATCGAGTGCATTACCCTTCCCCAGACCTCAAAATCCATTTCCTCAGTCACCTCGATTGGTTCGTAATCCTTATTCTCAGGCATCAGCCACGCCCGCCCTGCTCTGATGCGGAGCCGCTTAACGCAGAGTTCGTCGTTAACCCTTGCGATCACGATGTCCCCGTCGTCGGCGGGAACGGCGCGATCCACGACGAGGATTGAACCGGGGTAAATCCCCGCGTCAATCATTGAATCGCCCGCGACGCGCACGTAAAAGGTCGCGACCGGGTGCTTAATTAAGTGCCTGTTCAAGTCCAGACGCCCCTCGATATAGTCTTCGGCGGGCGAAGGGAAACCGGCGGAAACGGAAGTCAGGAAGAGCGGGCGCGGCCACTTGGTTGTGCGATCCGGCCAGTAGATGGCTTCGGCGATTGAATCCATTTTGCTTTGTCTTATTCCCGGTTAGTTGTGCTACCGGTGGGATTCTACGCGCGCGCGCACCGGGATACAAGAACTTTATTTAGAGACCTGAAATGTCCGCACGTTTCTTCGGGCCGAAGGAGACTTGCTAATCCTCTGCTTGATAGGCAATACCGGCGACGCTCGTGCGACGGGGCGAGAATGCCACCCCACTCACTTTCGATTTTGACTGAACAGGCAAGCTGACCGGTCTCTCCGACCGATTCGCGTAAGAGCTGTCGCCGCTGAGACGCTCACGACGCCGTGTTATTAAGCTTATTGATGTGAGTATCGAAAATCTTTGTGCGGTACGTCGCTTGCGATATAGGAAGCGCGGTGCTAGTCACCCTCGCCCGGATGACAAATAATCCCGGCGCAAATCACACACCTTCAGATGTTCAGCCGCCGTATGCACGTCAGTTAAGGCGGAACGAAAAGGAGATTACATAAACCATGTGGCGACCCGATAAACAGAGCAGAGCATTACTTGGTAAGGTTCTTCTGACAAACGTACAGACAATACTCGCTTACGAGACGGCCCCGGTTCTCACCGTTCTGCGAAGTGACCAGAGCGGCGACCTCGGCATTAACTGCCGGGTGTATGACGAGCGCGGGCACCACGTCGCCAGCGTAAGCTACAACCATTTGCGCGAAGCAGACCACCTGCGCGGTTCCTTCACTTTCGAGCGCTCGCCGAACCACCTTAAGCTGGAAGAGACTAAGACGGGACTTACGCTCTGCGAAATTCAAAGCGTAGGCGATTCAGGGTCAACTGATTTGAACGTCAGTGTGAGGTTGTTCCTCCCCAACGGAGAATTATTTGAAGCTACCCCGAAGCGAATGGTCTCGCATACCAATTACCAACTCGACGCCTGCACCATTATCAGGGACTCGAAAATCGGCTTCGACTTTTCGGGCGAGGGGGAATTGCGGCTCGGGGCGACCCTCATCAATCCGCTTAATTCCGCGCCCGGCATGCCAATGATGGCCGGTAGCGGCATGTATCCCCTTCTCAACAATCCGTTGGCGCTTTCCAGTTGCGGCGCGTAAACGAGGGCGGCGATGCGCGTGCATGTCACGCACCGTCCATGACGACTCTCAATCCGACCGTAGGAGGTTGACTGCGTGGGTGTAATTTGGTGCGAAACGCTGAGCGGCAGCGACTGGCATGGTCGCTCCACGATCCTCCACGAACCACCCGGTCAGCACTCGCCGACCGCTCATTGCTCATCCTTGCGCTCGCGTCCGCCGGCGCTCCGTCGTAGCTCGCGTGCCACTTATCCTGACACCATTCCATCACGTTCCCGTGCATTCCCGAAAGCCCGAATCCGTTCAGGAAGACGCGCGCCCACCCGACGGGGCGCGTTGATACGGAGAAGACGCCTTTAACTCCGTCTCCGTATGGATAGTTCCCGTCGTAATTGATGAAATCCGAAAAGATCGTGTCGCCGAAGGCAAACTCTGTCGTCGTTTCCGACCGGCACGCATATTCCCACTCGGCTTCCGTCGGCAAACGGTACTTCCGCCCGGTCTTCTGCGACAGCCGCGCGCAAAACTCCACCGCATCATCCCACGAGACGGAGTCCACGGGACGCTGAAGGTCTTTGAATCTCGACGGATCAGGGGGCAAATCTCGTTTAATCTTCTCCAGACCCTTCACCGCGCGCCACTCAGCCTGTGTCACCTCAAACTTGCCGATGAAGAATGCCGGCACCGTCACCGCGCGTTGGGGCGTCTCGGCCTTGATCGCCGCCGCGACCGCCGCGCGGCAGTTGTCGTCATTACAATAACGCTGCTGCTCCGCCGTGCTCTGCGCGAGCATCGAATCAGCGGTTCCCATCTGAAATGTATTGCCGGGGATTTTAACCATCGTCAGCTTCACGCCGCCGCCGAGGTCTTCCTCAAAATACTCCGCCTGACGTGGCAACTTCTCGGCTATGGTTCCATTCGCACTGAACTTTACAGTCTCGAAGTTGTACGGCTGTAAAGACAACGGGATGGCAGAGGCATTCGGAATAACACGGGCTAATTCCTCACTGGCCGGCCCATCAATTTTCCTCCTACGCCTCCGGGGATCATCGGAAGTTTTGATAGGATGTTTAACCTTAGGCCGTGTAGTAATAATTACATCGGCCGTCTTTGGAGCCGGCGTCGGGCGAGTTGCCTTACGACCTATTTGGGTGGCGGCAGGGACACACGTCAGCGCGAGTAGCGCAATAGCCCACATGGTTATGAAGCAGTGTCGACTGAGTTTTTTAGAGAGACTCAAACGACCCGCCAAGCCGCAGCCTTCTTTGTGCAAGGTTCCGACTTTATGACCAACAATCGTTCTGTTCCGCACGTTTGACTTCATGGCTGTTCCTCCGTAATTCTCCAAACCCTGACTGTCTTTTCACTGTTGCCTGAGATAAGAGTTCTTCCATTCTCGCTGAAAGATAGACTTCCGACCGGTTTTTCGTGCCCCTTCAAGCTGCCCATTAAAGTCGTGTCGCTCACGCGCCAGATTCCAATACGGCCGTCGCCCCCACCGGCGGCGAGCAACTTCCCGTCGGGACTGAACGCCAAGCTTTCGACGATCCCAACTGCCCCTTGTTGGTCGCCGGCTAAATTCCCATCGGCAACCCGCCACACGCGCACCTTTCCATCGTCACTTCCCAAAGCGAGAAGATTTCCATCGGCACTGAAAGCGCCACACTGCACGTCGTAGGTGTGCCCTTCGAGAATCGCCGACGTTCTGCCATCAGATATGGACACTAACCTAACTCCCTTGTCGGAGCCGAGCAGCGCGACCATTTGCAGATCGGAGCTGATCGTTATGATTTGATCACCCGGCGTGAGAGGCATCCGGTGCGAGATTCTGTTCTCCACCAGATCAATCACGCTGATCGTCTTGTCGCCACCGGCGGAGACCAACTTACGTCCGTCCGGGCTGAAGCCCACGATGAAGGCATACTCGGTATGCTCCGCCAGTGTTCGTATCAGACTGCCGTCCGCTGCCTGCCATAACCGCACCGTGCCGTCGTCACTCCCCGAAGCCACAGTTCGCCCGTCGGGACTGACGGCGACGGACACCCCGGGTCGCGTATGTCCCTGAAGTTTTCTTGGAGACGCGCTGTCGTTCAATTGCCACAGCAGCACCTCATTTCCTTCGACGACCGCAGCTATTGTTTGCCCGTTCGCGCTCACCGCGACTTCATTCACGTCACTCACTGTTGGTAGAACATTACGCACAGTTCCGGTAGGCGCTGAAGACGTGGGCGGTGCGGGTGATGGAGTCGGCGTGCGAATGATAGACGGAGTCGGGGTCGGGGCAGCTACCATCGAGCCGTTTCCTCCACGTATGAGCACCAGCCAAGCCGTCACTATCGCGGCTGCCAACACGAGACTAACCGACCCGGCAATGAGAGCCACCCAGAGCACGCGGAGTGGAAATTTTCCGGCGGCGTCTGCACCGGACGGATCGTACTGCTCTGAAGGCAGTGACGGGGCGGTTGCAAAACTTTCGGCGGTTCGCTGTTTCTGGGCATCCCCGGTTGCGCTCGGCGGGGGGGCGCTCGGTGACGCCGCACGTGCAGGCTGCTGTCGTGCGGCGGGCGAGAGTGCGCCGGGGGGCAACTCGGTCGTCTCCGGGCTGCTCGAACCCGACGTAATCTTTGCATCGGGCGGGGCAGGAGATGTGGAAGCACTAGAATCGGTAGCCGGAGGCCGATAGGCACTGAGGGTCTGTAAAAGTGATTGCCGCATGGCCGCGTTCGCGTTTCGCAGCACCGTGCGTATCTCGGAGGCCGTGGCCGGGCGATGCTCACGGCTGATAGCCATTGACTGATGCAAAATTGCGGCGGCGGCGGGCGGCACTTCCGAGTTTAATTCGTTGGCCCGGCGGAGAGGGTCAGGCTGCCCGCTCGCAACCGCATCAAGCCGGGTCAAGACATCAACGGGCGGCACGCCGGTCAGCAGGTGATAGAGCGTCGCGCCGAAGGAATACAGATCACTGCGCGGGCCTGTGCCCTGCCCCTGTAGCTGTTCGAGTGGCGCGTAGTTGAGCGAGTAACCGAAAACCGTTTTACTCGTATGCAGAGCCATGCTCTGCGCCACCGTGTCTTTCGCCAGCCCGAAGTCGAGAAGAATGATCTGGCCGCGCGCCGTCAGCTTCAGATTAGAGGGCTTGATGTCGCGATGAACCACTGTCGGCTCGCGCGTGTGGAGATAGTCGAGCGCGTCGAGCAACTGATCTGCCCAGCCCAACACCTCGCCGGGAGGAAACGCTCCGCCCCGTCGCTGAAGCATCTCCGCCAAGTCCTCGCCGGGAATGTATTCCATCACGAGAAATT
>JBPCPQ010000119.1:0-3654 GCA_050999015.1 Pyrinomonadaceae bacterium
CCCTTTTTTTCCCCCCCCCCTCCCCCCCCCCCCTTCCCTCCCCCCCCCCCCCCCCCCCGACGTGAGGTCAAATCTCGACGCTTTCCCGGCGTTGAAACGCCGGGCTAAAGTCAGGCTGCCGCGACGCGGCACAGGCAGAACAGCATTACTTGTTCATCACTATTACGTTTGGATACGTAAATGCACATCAAAGACACTTTCCCCGAACTTTATAAGATTCGCCGTCCGCTCAAGCTCGAAGACGTGCGCCAAAAGCTCGGCAAGGCGAGGGGCAAAGAGTACTGGCGCAGTCTCGAAGAATTGGCCGCGTCGGAAGAGTTTGAGGAGTTGCTGCACCGCGAGTTTCCGCAGGCCGCGTCGGAATTGGAAGAGGGAGTTGACCGGCGCAACTTTATTAAATTGATGGGCGCGTCGCTCGCGCTCGCGGGCTTGAGCGGGTGCTCCTACCAGCCGTCCGAAACAATTGTCCCTTACGTCCGCCAGCCCGAAGGCATCATTCCGGGCAAGCCGCTTTTCTTCGCCACCGCGATGCCGATGGGTGGCATCGGACTGCTCGCGCGCAGCAACATGGGTCGTCCGACGAAAATCGAGGGCAATGACCTACACCCGGCGAGCCTCGGCGCAAGCGATTTGTTTTCGCAGGCCGCGATACTTCAACTCTACGACCCCGACCGCTCGCAGACGCCGATTGATCGCGGCGAGATTCGCTCATACACGCAGTTTCTCGCAGAGATGGCGCGGGTGCTCGAAGCGCAGGTGGCGAAGGGGGGAGCGGGGATGAGGTTCCTGACCGAATCAATCATCTCGCCGACCGCCGCCGCGCAGATGGGAGAAATCACGAGCCGTTTCCCGGCGGCGAAATGGCATCAGTACGAACCGGCGGGCGGCAACGCCGCGAGCGTCGGCGCGCGTCTCGCTTTCGGCGAGCCGGTCAACGTCATTTACAACTTCGAGTTGGCTGACCGCATTCTCTCGCTCGATTCGGAATTTCTCGCGTGCGGCCCAAGCCATCTGCGTTACGCGCGCGACTACGCCAACAAGCGGCGGCTGACCGAAGGCAAGGCGGAGATGAATCGCCTCTACGTTGTGGAGACGACGGCGACTCCGACCGGCTTGGTCGCGGATCATCGTCTGGCGATTCGTCCGAGCGAGATGGAAGGTTTCTCGCGCGCCGTCGCCGCCGCGTTGGGTTCGCCCGGCGGGACGACTGGCTACACCGCGCACGCCGAATGGATTGCCGCGATGGCGCGCGACCTGCAAACGGCGCGAGGCCGCAGCATCGTCATCGCTGGCGACACGCAATCGCCCGTCGTCCACGCCCTCGCGCACGCGATGAATCAGTCACTCGGCAACGTCGGCGCGACCGTCACGTACACCGACCCAATCGAAGCCAATCCGGTTGACCACCTTCAGTCGCTCCGCGAGTTGGTCACAGACATTGACGCCGGCGCGGTCGAGGTGCTGGTGATGGTCGGCAGCAACCCGGTCTACAACACGCCCGCCGATTTGAGAATCGGGGAAGAGCGACTCAGGAAAGTTCCGCTGCGCGTTCATCTCGGAATGTACAACGACGAGACAGCGGAGTTATGCCAGTGGCACATCCCGGAAGCGCACTTCCTCGAAACGTGGAGCGACGCCCGCGCCTTCGACGGTACCGCTTCGATTATTCAGCCGCTCATCGCGCCGCTCTACAACGGCAAAAGCGTCCACGAATTTCTCTCCGCGTTCACTGGCGGCGGTGAGCGTTCGAGTTACGACATCGTGCGCGAGTTCTGGCAGAACGAATTTCCGTCGCGCGAGTTCGATAAGTTTTGGCGCAAAATTCTGCACGACGGCGTCATCCCGAACACCGCGTATCCGCCGAAGAACGTCTCGGTGGGCGGGAGCTTTACGGCTCAAGAGCAAGAAGGAGCGACGGGCGCGGCCGGCCCCCGGCCCCCGGCCCCCGGTTCCTACGAGATTGTCTTCCGGCCTGACCCGACGATTTACGACGGGCGCTTTGCGAACAACGGTTGGTTGCAGGAATTGCCGAAGCCGCTCAATAAACTGACGTGGGACAACGTGGCGATCATCAGCCCGGCGACCGCGCGGCAGCTTAATCTCGGCAACGACAACAACATGACCTCGAAGGGCAGCGAACTCAGGAACGAAATCGTTCGCCTGCGTCTGAACGGGCGCGAAGTCGCCGCGCCTGTCTGGATTCAACCGGGTCAGCCCGATGGCGTTGTAACGCTGCATCTGGGTTACGGGCGGTGGCGTGCCGGGCGCGTCGGCACCATCAACGGTAAGACGCCCGGCGTCAACGAAGAAAGTTTTCCCGTCAACCAACCGATTGAAGCGAGGCCGACGGAGTTCGCCAATTTCCAGAACGCCTATCAACTTCGCGGCTCCGAGTCGCACTGGTCGGCTTCAGGTCTTGAAGTAATTAAGACCGGCGCGACCTACCAACTCGCTTCGACGCAGCTTCACTTCAACATCGAGGACGACCGCGAAATCATCCGCGCCGGCACTCTCGAACAGTATCGGAGTGATCCCGGCCTCAAGCCGCACCGCGACGAGGACAAGCAGCCGCCGAAGCCGGCGGGCGAGAACCGCGAACCCGTCCAACACGAATCGCTCTACCCCGAATACGATTATTCCAACTCGGAAGAGCAGCGCGGCAAAGGCTACACCGGTTACAAGTGGGGCATGTCAATTGATCTTTCGACATGCGTCGGGTGTAGCTCGTGCGTTGTCGCGTGTCAGGCGGAAAATAACATCCCCATCGTCGGCAAAGAACAAGTTGCGCGCTCGCGCGAGATGCACTGGCTGAGAGTTGACACTTACTTTCGCGGCGCGATGGATAACTTGCAGGGCGTCAACTTCATGCCGCTACCGTGCATGCACTGTGAGGACGCGCCGTGCGAGCCGGTCTGTCCCGTTCACGCCACCGTCCACGACACCGAGGGCTTGAACGTGATGATCTATAACCGCTGCGTCGGCACGCGGTATTGCTCGAACAACTGCCCGTACAAAGTGCGCCGCTTCAACTTCCTGCTGTATCAGGATTGGAACACGCCATCGTTAAAGATGGCGCGCAACCCGGAAGTCACGATCAGGAGTCGCGGCGTGATGGAGAAATGCACCTACTGCATCCAGCGCATCCAGTACGCGACGATTGAAGCGGAAAAAGAAAACCGGCGCGTGCGCGACGGCGAGATCGTGACGGCGTGTCAGGCGGTCTGCCCGACCCAAGCGATTGTCTTCGGCGATTTGAACGACCCGACGAGCCGCGTCGCCAAGCAGCACAAGGAGCCGCGCGACTACAGCCTGCTCGCCGACTTGAACACCAAGCCGCGCACCACATATCTCGCGGCGGTACGCAATCCGAATCCCGAAATGCGGTGACAAGTGACGGGTGACAAGTGACAAGAAAAAGCGTGATTAGTGACAAGCGGCGAGCGACGAGCGAGGGTTATTTCTCACCTGTCACCTATCACTTATCACCTATCACTGCTTGAGGACGCTTATGCAGAGAGTGACAAATCCACACGACGACGTGGCGATTCACCGAACGTCGCCGCCCGTGATCGAGCCGGGGCACACGTTCGGGTCAGTCACCGACAAGATTAGCGCGCTCACCTTAAGGCGGCGGACGCCCATCGGGTGGTACTT
>JBPCPQ010000424.1:0-12035 GCA_050999015.1 Pyrinomonadaceae bacterium
TGTCGCGCTCGCCGCGCCGCGCCATCAACGCGACGCCGACGATTGACCCGGCCAGAACCGCGATGAAGATGGTCAGCACGGTGAGCGGCCAGCCGAGATATGCGCCGACCATGAACATCATCTTCACGTCGCCGAGACCCATCGCCTCGACGCCGCGTAGACGCTCCCACAGCCAGCCGACCAGCCACAGCGACCCGCCGCCGACAAGCGCCCCGATGATTGCCCCGACAATCGAGACGACCCACGCCGAGTAGCCCGCGAGCGCACCTTCCGCTAACACGCCGACGCCGTAAAGGTTTGGCACAATTAGGCGGGCGATGAACGCGAGAGCGATGCCGGGATAGGTAATCGCGTTCGGCAGAATCATGTGTTCGGCGTCAATGAAGATCAGGGCGATGATAGCGGCGACGAAAAGAAGATCAAATGGAAGTGAGAAGCTAAACCCGGAGCGTAACAGAAACGTCGTGGCGAATAGCCCCGCCGTCAGCGCTTCGACCGCCGGATAACGCCACGAAATAGGTGCGCGACAGGCGCGGCAGCGACCGCGCAAGAGAAGGTAACTAATGATCGGTATGTTATCGTAAGCTCTAATCGCCGCGTTGCATGAGGGGCAACGCGAGTTGGGGAAGACGATTGACTCTTCGAGCGGCAGCCGGTGAATGACGACATTGAGAAAACTGCCGATGATTGCGCCGAGGATTGTGACGGCAATCAGCATGGGTTGAAATGGCAGCCCTCCAGTGCCATCAAAGGGCGTGAAGCCTGTTTGCATAAACATGCGAATCCGCTCCGAAAGCTTAGCTTTGAAATTCGTACAAAATTTGCTGGGAGTAAAGCGACGGAAGATCTGTCCGAGTAAGTATGAACTGAAAGCGTGTGACGCAGCGTTCGGCGAGCAAGTTTCTAAAAATAATGAACACCCGCTCGGACGCCGCACCGCCCGAACCTTCACGGGCGACTTGACGCGCCCCCGTTGAATTACATATTAAAGCTTTATCTCCGTTTGCGAAAGATGCAAGAGAGAATACACGAACCGGAGGGAAACTTATTGAGCGCTCCTAAGCAGTTCTGGCTGATGTCCATTGTTGGGCTGGCCCTCGTTAGCATTCTCAGTTTCGTCCCATATTCAATCTCCCTTTCCTCCCGCGCCAGGCAGTCGGCGACAGCAGTTGTCACAACCGAAGCCGCGCCGACGATTGCCGATGTGCCCGCGCCGCCGAGCGCGAGGGTGCCGGAGTTTGATGTCGCAACTTGGTACGCAACGCATGGGGAGGAGCCGGAGCCGCACGGAGTTTTGATCGAGTCGCTTGATGGCGCGCGCGTCTACGCTTCGCACAACGCCGACACCGGCTTCAACCCGGCGTCGCTCATCAAATTGGCGACTTCGCTCGTGGCGCTGCGCCAACTCGGAGCCGAGCACCGTTTTGAAACGCGGGTATACATCAAGGGCACAATCGAAAGCACCGGCACGTTGCGCGGAAAAATTCACGTCGCCGGAGATGATCCGACTTTCGGCGACGTGGCGGCGAGCATGATCGCGCGCGAGTTGCGTGCGCGGGGCATCAACAAAATTACCGACGGCATCAGTGTCACGCCGCGCTTCTGCTTCAACTTTAGCGATGTCCCCGAGGAATCCGGCGAGCGCCTCGCGCGCGTGATGCGATTCGCCGGGACGGAGACGCGAATCGAAGTTGACGCGGTGACACCAACAGGCACGCCCGCTTTTGTTTTCCGCTCCTACCCGCTACGCGACCTGCTGCTTTACATGAACGCGCATTCCAGCAACTTCGTCGCGGAGCGGCTTGGCGACCTCGTCGGCGGCGCAGATGGAGTCGAGCGGTTTCTGATTGACGAACTGAAGTTGGAGCCGGAACAAGTCCGTCTGGCGACTGCTTCGGGTCGTCAGAGCAACTCGATGACGCCGCGCGGACTTTTGTCCGTGATTCGCGCGCTGCACACAGAAGCACAGCGACACGGATTGAAATTGGAAGACATCATGCCGATTGTCAGCGGCGATTATGGGACGTTGCGCGGAAGGTGGCGGGACACGCCCCTCAACGGCGCGGCGGTCGGGAAAACCGGGACGCTGCCGATAGAGTATGACGGTGGGATGGCGAGTCTCGGAGGCGTCGTCTTTACGAAGGATGCCGGAGCGGTTGTGTTCGTCGTTCTCGACCGGGGCGGGAACATCTGGGAGAATCGTCAACTCGAAGACCAGCTTCTCGCCGAAGTTCTCACGACGCTTGATTCTCCCGTCCCCTTACCAATCGAAACCCCGCGCCAGATACTTCCGCCGTCAAGTCTGCAAATTGAGCCTGAAACAGTCGGCAGCGCGCGGAAAGCAGAAGGCAGCCCGCTAAAGGCAGAAAGCAAAAAGCAGAAGGCGGAAAGCGGCGGGCAGAAGGCAGAGGGCAATAAGAGTCAGAAGGCGGCAAAGCAGGAGGCAGTGGAAAGTAAGCAGAAGGCGAAAGGCAGTAAGGGGAAGGTAGAAGGCGGAAAGCAGAAGGCAGAGGGCGGTCGAAAGAAAATTTCAAATTGAAAATCTCAAATTTGGGATTCCAAGTAAGCAAAATAAAGTTTGCTGTTCGCCACCCACTATTCACTTCCCACTGCCTTCTGCTTTCCGCCTACTGCCTTCTGCTTTCTGCTTTCTGCTTTTCCCACAGCAGAACGTGTTTCAGAAAGGCGTGGTGGGCGGCGAAGCGGGCGATGCAGAGTCCGGCGAGGCCGTCGCGGAAACCACCTTTGAGAAAGAAACTGCGGGTGAAAGCCGAAGGCGCGGCGAGCGCAATCTTCAGGGGAGATGTTCGACGCCCGGCCTCGAACATTTTGGTGGCGGCGAGCGGGGCGTAGCGCTCGCCGATCATCCGGTGATGATGTGCGGCATCGCGCACACTGTAATGAATAATGTCGCCGGGCAGAACTTCTACCCGCGCGCCGTCGCACATCCTGACGGATTCGTGGACGTGCGCCCCCTCCCACCGCCCGTGCGTTCGGTCGTACAGCCGCAGTTGATAATCAGGATACCAACCCCCGCCGCGAATCCAGCGGCCCATATAGAAAGAGCGACGCGCAATGCGGTAGCCGTCCCCATGAAGATGTGAGTCGTCCGCACGAAGCATCTTCTCAACGCTTACACGAAGCTCCGGCGACACACGCTCGTCGGCATCAAGGCTCAGAATCCAATCATTGCGCGCGGCTTCGGCGGCAAACTGTTTTTGCGCGGCGAATCCTGGCCACGCCCGCGTGATTACGCGCGCGCCGCACGCTTCGGCGATGTCACGGGTTTCGTCCGTTGACTCGGCATCAACCACTAAAACTTCTTCAGCCCACGCCACAGATTCGCACGCCGCGCGAATATTGTCCGCTTCGTTAAGGGTGATAATAGTGGCTGAGATTTTCACGTGTTAATCGTTCGGGGAGAAACAACAGGATGTGTCGCCGGAAATTTTCGGTGCAAAGTAGCATGTCGCTGCACATTACACGAGAGCCGCAGAGTAAGCGCCGTGGCTGCCGCCCGTTAATCGGTAGCCGCGAATGACTCTACCGTCAATTGATGAAGCTCATTCGTACCAGAAAGATTATTGCCGGCTCGACGATGAAATCCTTCCTCATC
Organism: Pyrinomonadaceae bacterium; assembly: GCA_050999015.1. Taxonomy (GTDB): domain Bacteria; phylum Acidobacteriota; class Blastocatellia; order Pyrinomonadales; family Pyrinomonadaceae; genus JBPCPQ01. The sequence continues at coordinate 3,617 of JBPCPQ010000424.1, forward strand.
ATCAAACCGGCAATATAAGGGAACTCTCAATGATTTCAAATTTGAGATTTCAAATCTGAAATTCGGGGATTGGGTCACGGCAGAGCCGGCGTTTCGATGACGACGTTATTGGCGCGGAGCGTCGTGGAGGTGCTGCGCTGTAATTCGGCAAGTGCCTTGTTGTAGTCGGTCTCGGCGCGGAGTTCCTGATTACGCGCGTTAACGAGTTGGTTCTCACGCTGGAACAGAAGGAACGAAGTTGAGCGCCCGACCTGAAATAGTCTCTGCTCGCCGGTCAACTGGAGTTCCGCGTTGCGCCGCGCTTCCTGCGCCGATAGCACCCGCCGGCGCGAAGTCTCGACCGCCTGCGCCGCGTTTCTGACTTCCACCTCGACGCTCTGCTCCTGAGCGCGCGTTGTCGCCGCCAGTTGCTCGCGCTCGATGCGCGCGGTCGTGAGATTAGCCTCGGCGGTGCGGTTCCGCAGAGGAATTTGAATCGCGACGCCGACGACGATGTTTCTCGTGTCGAGTCCGAAGAGGTTTCGTATGTTGCGGAAGTAGCCGCCGGAAAGGTTTTCGGGAATGTTCGACGGCAACGGATTGCCGGTGATCGGATCGAAGTTCGCAACAGGCGTACCCGCGAGACCGGTCGTCGAGACGGTGGATTGAATGTCAACGCGTGGGCGCGTCTGATTCTTGAAGTAAACGAGGTCTATGTCGCTAATGTCCTGCTGAAGACGTAGGCGGCGAATCTCGGGGCGGTTCGCGCGCGCTTCGGTTAGAGCATCCGTAAGATTAACGGGCGTCGAATTGAAAGCCGGTTGATCAGTGGGCACGAGCGCCGCCGACCAGTCGGGTGCGAGCGGGTCTTTGAGAATCAGAAACTTCAGATTGTTCTCGGCAATAGAAACATTTTGCGAGGACAACAGCAATGAAGACTCACGATTCGATAACTCGGTCTGAATCTCAGCCCGTTCGAGCGGTGCCAACGCGCCCGCCACGACGCTCGCCTCGATTCGCCGGAAATTTTCCCGCGCTAGATTCAAGTTGGCGATTTGGTTCTGCTCGTCGCGCATTGCAAACACGAGGTCCCAGTAAGCCCGCTGCACCTGCGCGATTACTTCGACCGTGCGGCGGCGGAAATCGGCGTCCGTTTGTTCAAGGCGCTTGCGCTGGATGCGAATGTTGCGTCGCGTGTTATCAATCGCCCGGTCACGGAAAAGCGGCTGCGTGAACGACACGCCGAGGTTGGACGAATAGACCGGGGTGAAGTTGTTGAAACGGGAGTTCGTTGTGCGGCGATTGTTATTGAAGAAAAATTCGTACTGCCCGCCGCCCGTCTCGAATCGCCGAAGAACTGAAGGGCCGACTGAGAAATCGGTCTGCGTCACCGAGCCTGATTGGTCGGAGCCGCCGAGACTGCTCTGCTGCGGCGACACCGAGTTGTTAATCTGCGGCACGATCTCGAAGACCGGATCATACGCGCCCTGCAGCGAGCGCAGGAACGACTCGGCGAGGCGCACATCATTACGCGCGAATTCGATGTCATTGTTATTTTCCAGCGCCCGCCGGATCGCCTCGTTCATGGAAAGTGAACGCGTCTCGCCGCTCGTTACTCCGAGGCGCACGAGCGACGGCAGCGGCGGCACCGGGCGCGGCTGCGTGACCGGGAAATTCGGTTCGGGTAGAACTTCGCTGGGTACTGTCGTTGTCGGCCCGGTCAGCGGCACCTGTTGTCCGGCGTCGGTTGAGGGAGTGCCGGGCGTCGTTGCCGGAACCTGCGGCGTTTGCGTCGGCATGGGTGATTGCGGCGTCACTTGCGTGCCCGGAGGGGCCTGCGGCGCGGGGCGCTCGGTGCCGGGAGGCGCGGTCGGGTCAGTCGGCACGGGACGCGCTCCCGGCGGCACGGGCTGACGTTGTTCGGTGCCAGGCGGGCGCGTGGCGTCGCGTTGCGCCGGCCCCGTCTGCGGCGATGTCGGGCGCGGCGTCGAGGGCGTCGGCGTTTGTGCGAGCGTGACGGAACATGTCATCACCAGCAGGGCAAAAGTGTGCAGCGCTGAGCGCGGGCGAAGGCTAAACATTATGCTGGAAAACTCCTCAAATAATAGTAGGTCATGTACGCGGTAATAAGTTTTATAGCATTCGGCAGTGGATGACCAGTGAATCAATGGCTACTACGTTCTGCCCCCGCGTGGAGTTTCAAAAACATCCGAGAAGTGCCTTCATGCTGAATAAGATAAAGCGTTGCTAATCATTCCATAACTTCTGACGATTGGCGGCCTCATTCGCTTGACAGTACAAGCGCGGGCACATTATCTTCCCTCTCTTTTGCAGCAATCAATAATTTGGCGAATTTTAATCCGGGCATGAACTGAAGCGGGAAGCATGCGCAGACAGCAAGTCGCGAATCGGATTTAATATCCTTTTGTAAAGAATCAAATTCAGGCGAGGAGATTTCTCGAAATGGCAATTAAAGTCGGCATCAATGGGTTCGGGCGCATCGGGCGCAATGTTTTACGGGCATCGCTCGGCGATTCGGAAATTGATTTCGTCGCCGTCAACGATTTGACGGACACCAAAACTCTGGCGCACCTGCTGAAGTATGATTCGGTGCTCGGCAATCTCGATCAGGAAATTTCCGCGACGGAAAACAGCATCAAGGTTGAGTCCGATGAGTTTCGCGTCTTCTCCGAAAAAGACCCGGCGGCGATTGACTGGAATTCGGTCGGCGCGGAAATTATCATCGAATCAACCGGTCGCTTCACTAATGCCGAAGACGCCAAAAAGCACATTCGCGGGAGCGTCAAAAAAGTCATTATCTCGGCCCCCGCGAAGAACGAAGACATTACCATCGTGCTCGGCGTCAACGAAGACAAGTACGACCCGGCGGGGCATCATGTCATCTCGAACGCATCTTGCACGACCAACTGTCTGGCCCCGGTGGCGAAAGTCATTCACGAGAAATTCGGCATCCGCTCGGCACAGATGACGACGATTCACTCCTACACTAACGACCAGCAGTTGCTCGATTTACCGCACAAAGATTTACGCCGCGCGCGCGCCGCCGCGCTCTCGATGATTCCGACCTCGACCGGCGCGGCGAAGGCCATCGCCCTCGTGATGCCGGAATTGAAAGGCAAGTTCGACGGCATCAGCGTGCGCGTGCCGACGCCGAATGTTTCGCTCGTTGACGTGGTAATGACACTGGAGCGCGACACGACCACCGAAGAAGTAAATCAAACGCTGAAGGACGCCGCCGGCGAGCAGTTGCAGGGCATCCTCGCCTTTTCCGAGGAGCCGCTCGTCTCAGTTGATTTCCGCAAGAATCCCAACTCGTCAATCGTTGATGCCGACTACACGAAGGTCATCGGCGGCAACATGGTGAAGGTACTTTCGTGGTACGACAACGAGTGGGGTTACTCGTGTCGCGTCCGCGACCTCGTCAAGTACATCGCGCAAAAAGGAATGTAAGAAGTTTTCAGTTTTCAGTTTTGAGATTAAGGCAAACTCGAAGCTGAAAACCGAAAACTGAAAACCGTTATGAAGCTTTCGATCAAAGACCTCGACCTCGCGGGGAAGCGTCTGTTCGTGCGCGTTGATTTCAACGTGCCGATTAAAGACGGGCGGGTTGATGACGACACACGCATTCGCGGCGCGCTGCCGACGATTCAATACGCCACAGAGCGCGGGGCGCGGGTGATTCTCGCGTCGCATCTCGGCAGGCCGAAGGGCGCGCGTGTTGATAAATATAGTCTGCGCCCCGTCCACGCATATCTCGCTGGTGTCGAGGCGATACGCTCGGTTGAGTTCGCTGAAGATTGCGTTGGCGAAGAAGTACGCGCACAAGTCGAAGCCTTGAAAGACGGCGAGGTATTGCTGCTTGAAAATCTGCGCTTCCACCCGGAAGAAGAAGAGAACGACGACGGCTTCGCGCGTCAACTCGCGGGCTTGTGCGATGTGTACGTCAACGATGCTTTCGGCGCGGCGCACCGCGCGCACGCTTCTACCGTTGGCATCACGAAGCATGTCAGTCAGGCCGCCGCCGGATTGTTGATGGAGAAGGAATTGGATTACCTCGGTCGCGTCATCAACAATCCTGAGCATCCGTTTGTGGCGATTCTCGGCGGCGCGAAAGTCTCGGACAAGATCGCGGTCATCAACGCTTTGATCGAGCGGCGCGTGGACAAACTCTTGATCGGCGGCGCGATGGCATATACCTTTTTCAAGGCCGAAGGCTTCACCGTCGGCAAGTCGCTCGTCGAAGACGACAAGCTGGAAACGGCGCGCGAAATCAAACAGAAGGCCGAAGCGGCGGGCGTCGAATTGCTGCTGCCGACGGATCACCAAGTTGTGGACAGTTACGATCCGCTCAACAGCCGCAAGACGATCCCCGTTGAGTTTACCAACGCGGGCCTTGTCGGCTTGGACATTGGCGCGGAAACGGTGGCGCACTTCTCGCAAGCCTTACAGGACGCGAAGACGATCATCTGGAACGGCCCGATGGGAGTTTTCGAGGAAAAGGGTTTTGACGAGGGAACCATCGGCATCGCACGCGCGGTCGCCGAAGCCGCCGACCGGGGCGCGACGGTAATCGTCGGTGGCGGCGATTCGGTCGCCGCCGTCACGAAAATCGGTGTCGCTGACCGCATCACACATATCTCGACGGGCGGCGGCGCGACGCTTGAATTTCTCTCCGGCGACGAATTGCCCGGCGTTGCGGCTTTGAGTGATAAGTAGGCCAGCTAATCAACCACCGGCTAAACATCGGTTGCCAGTGAGAACTCTTTATGACAACCCCTATGATGCCGAGAGGCGTTGAGCACCGGAAGCCTGTTATCGCCGGTAACTGGAAAATGCACAAACTAATCTCCGAAGCTGTAGCGACGGCGATTAGTTTGCGCCCACTCGTGGCGAACGCGAACGGGTGCGAGGTCGTCATCGCGCCGCCCTTCACGGCTTTGAAGACAATTGCCGACCGTCTTGAAGGGTCTAACATTCACGTCGCGGGTCAGAATTGTTCGACCGAGACGAAGCAGGGGGCGCACACCGGCGAAGTTTCCGGGGAGATGCTGCGCGACGCGGGCGCGACACACGTTATTATCGGCCATTCTGAGCGGCGGCAACTCTACGGTGAGACCGACGCCGACGTGCAGCGTAAGACGCAGGCCGCCCTGCAATCGGGTCTAACGGTTATCATGTGTGTCGGCGAAACGCTTCAGGAGCGCGATGCGGAGAAAGCCGAAAGCATTGTGCGCCAACAATTAGAGGGCGGATTGCGTGAGTTGACAGTCTCTGACCTCGACCGTATCATCATTGCCTACGAGCCGGTTTGGGCAATCGGCACCGGACGCACTGCGACGCCGGAACAAGCGCAGGAAATGCATGCGTTTGTCCGGCGCGTTTTTACGGAGAAATTCTCAAAAGACGCCGGCGACCGACTTCGCATTCTCTACGGCGGTTCGGTGAAGCCCGACAACATCGCCGGCTTAATGCAACAGCCGGATGTGGACGGCGCTCTCGTCGGCGGCGCGAGTCTTGAGGCCGAAACATTTGCGAAGATTGTTAATTACGAACGATAGCTTTTGATTCAAGGATAAAAGATTTTGTTGACTTACATTCTATACGCCTTTTTCATTGTGGCCTGCATGGTGTTAATTCTCGCCGTCCTGCTTCAACCCGGCAAAGCTGATGCGGGGGCGCTGTTCACCAGTTCCGTTTCGAATACCGCTTTCGGGCCGCGCGGTACGCAGTCGCTGCTCGCCAGGATCACCATTGGCGCTGCGATAGCTTTCATGCTCAGTGCTCTAACACTTTCCCTTGGCGTCGGCGGGAGTCGTTCGGTGTTGGAGAGTGTGCCGGAAGAAACGTCCGCGCCGCAGCCGGCGGCATCTCCGGCGACGACAACACCCGAAGGCGGCGCGTCCCCGGTCGCTTCGCCGCAGATTCAGGGAGCCGCGCCCGCCGCCGACTCAAGTCCGGCGACAAGCGCCCCCGCGACATCAAGTCCGCAGGGTGAAGCGTCCCCGTCACCACAAACTCCTTAGCCTGCGCGCGAGGTGGCGTCAGGAAATCTACTTTGCTATTCTGATTGCCGGCGATTGACAATTTCACAAAGGGCCATGGGGATGTGGCGGAATTGGTAGACGCGCACGGTTGAGGGCCGTGTGGGGAAACCTGTGAGAGTTCGAGTCTCTCCATCCCCATCATAAAACATCATTTGGGAGGGTGAGGAAACTCGTGGGGAGTCACTCTTCGGTATACCTTATCTTCAAGGGAAGTGTTGAAATCACAACACTTCCCTTTAGTTTTTGGTGGTTTACATATTCTAAAATTTCACACCGGTCGCACAAATCACCCCATTTTGACAGAAAGCGGAAAAGAATTATTCCATAATTGGAGAAATCGTATGACCATGATGAATGTCGAAGTGCCGGATGCGTTGTATCAACGTCTCGCGGAGGTTGCAGCAAAGGAAGGCGTGATGGTGGAATCTCTGATTTCGTCGACATTGGGGGAGAAGATTGCCGCGTTGCAGACGGAAGATTACTTGCGTCTGCGGGCGGCGCGTGGCAGCCGTGAAAAGTTTGAGCGAGTGGTGGCGCGTGTGCCTGATGTCGAGCCGGAAGCGCATGACCGTTTGGAATAGAAGCGAATGACGAAGCGGACGAAACTTGAATTGACGTGGATCGGCAAGGACGCGCGCCCGCGACTTGAGCCGCGCCTTCTGATGAAAGAAAGTTAAGTATGCAAGCAAAAAGTTTAATCGAAAAAATTGAACGGTTGCCGCCGGAGCAAGTCGCCGAAGTCGAAGATTTCGTTGATTTCGTCGCGCAACGCGAGCAAAAGCGCGCGGCGCAAAAGGGGATGCAAAATGGAGAACGACGTAGTGCGCTTGATGTGTTGGAATCTTTAGCGGGCGAGCGCGTCTTCAACAGCACCGATGAAGTTGACGAGTATTTGCGAGAGGAACGCGCGTCTTGGGACAGATAACTTTGCCCGCTTCCGGCAGTAGTTTGTACCTTGATGCTGCGCCCGTAATTTACAGCGTCGAGAGACACGCGGATTACTGGGCGTTGATGCTTCCCGTGTGGGCGGCGGCGAAGCGTGGCGAATGTGAAATCGTCACGAGTGAATTGACGTTGTTGGAAACGCTCGTCATGCCGTTGAAGCGCAGCGCGGCGAATCTCATCGCCGCGTATGAGAATTTGCTGACCGCGAGTGATGTTCGCTTGCTGCCGGTAACGCAGGCGGTCTTGCGTGAAGCGGCAGTCTTGCGCGCGACGACGAACCTCAAAACGCCGGACGCGATACACGCGGCGAGCGCGATGGCGGCGGGTTGCGCGTTGTTCGTGACGAACGATGGAGATTTGCGGCGCGTGGGCGGCTTAAATGTGGCGGTGCTGAAAGATTTGATATGACGAAGCGGACGAAACTTGAATTGACGTGGATCGGGAAGGACGCGCGCCCGCGCTCTTCTCGTTGCGATTCATGGTGGAGTAACAAAGATGCAGGCTGAAAAATTAGTTGAGAAACTTAAACAGTTACCGCCGGAGCGCGTTGCTGAGGTTGAGGACTTCATAGACTTCCTCGCGCAACGCGATGAGCGGCGTTTGACACAAGCGGCGATGCTCACGGCGGAAGATTCTTTCCGCCGTGTGTGGGATAACGAAGAGGACGCGGTTTACGATGAGCTATGATTTCGGCGATGTCGTCCTTGTGCCGTTTCCGTTTACCGACCAGACGGCGACGAAGAAGCGTCCGGCAATCATCGTTAGCACAGCGGCTTACAACAATGCGCGCCGCGACGTGGTGGCGATTGCCGTCACGAGTCAGATACGAACGCCGCTCGCGTTCGGAGAAGTCATCGTGGGCGATTGGTCAAACGCCGGACTGCTCAAGCCGTCCGTCATCTAGCCCGTCTTAACGACTATCGAGCAAGACTTGGTGCTGAGCCTCTGCGATGTGCAAACATCAGGGCTTCCGCTACGCGCCTTCGGATGTCGTCTACTGGCAGCACGGGCAATCGAGCGAAACAGATTTCATCTACGTCACAACGCAAACTATGACGCACGAGCAACTCGTCGCTCTGAGCGAAGAAGTCGGCGACAACCGCACCCTGCTCATCTGCGCCGCCGCCTTCCGCGCTCGCCCCGACGAGTTCCCGAACCTGACGCTGAAAAAGATTCCCAACTCCGTGCTCCACAAGTGCGAATGGGGCAAAGACGATTACAGCTTGCAGATTGCAGAACTTCCCGCCGCCGAGCCGGACACGGAAACGCCACCCGCTTCCACTAACGACACTAATAAAACAGGCGGTGCGCGCCGGAAGCGCGAACGCAGCAGCTTCACGGCAGATGCCGCGCCGTTGTTCGCAAGCAATGGTGAAAGCGAGTTGAAGGATGAAACTGCCGAACGCTGAAAACGCAGTTGTGGACATCGC
>JBPCPQ010000409.1:0-7816 GCA_050999015.1 Pyrinomonadaceae bacterium
AAGCGATTTCGATGCCGCGATTCATCGGCCCCGGGTGCATTACGATGACGTCGGGTGCGGCGAGGCTGAGCCGCTGAAGATTGAGTCCGTAGTGAACCGCATATTCGCGCAAACTGGGAAAGAAAGCCGACTCCTGCCGCTCGCGTTGAATGCGCAAGACCATCACGACATCCGCGCCTTCAAGCGCCCCCTCGATTCCATTTTCGATTCGCAGGCCGCTCTGCTCGACAAGCGCGGCGAGGTCGCGCGGCACGAGTGTGCCCGGCCCGGCGAGCGAAACGGTCGCACCGAGTTTTGTCAGTAGTTGGACGTTTGAGCGCGCGACGCGCGAGTGGAGAATGTCGCCGATGATGGCGACCTTGAGTCCCGTGATGCGCCCCTTATGCTGTCGAATTGTGAGCCCGTCGAGTAGAGCTTGAGTAGGGTGTTCATGCGCGCCGTCGCCGGCGTTGATGATTGATGCGCTGCACACGCGCGTCAGACTGTGCGCCGCGCCCGCCGACGGGTGCCGGATCACGATCAGGTCGGGCGACATTGCCTCAAGATTGCGCCCCGTGTCGAGAAGCGTCTCGCCCTTCGTCACGCTCGAAGTCGAGGCGCTGACGTTAATCACGTCGGCGGACAGACGCTTCCCGGCAATCTCGAAAGAAGTGCGCGTGCGGGTCGAAGGCTCGAAGAATAAATTAATGATCGTGCGCCCGCGTAGCGCCGGCACCTTCTTGATCTCGCGCTGTGAGATGTCGCGGAAGGTTTCCGCCGTGTCGAGCAGGTGCGTAATCTCTTCCGCCCCGAGTTCGCGGATGCCCAGAAGATGCTTGTGTGACAGGCCGACTTTCATCCGCTTGCTCTGACTCTCAACCGCGATTGGCTCAACTTTTTCTTCCTGCAAATCAACTGCGTCACTCATTATGCTTGCCAAGTCTCCGGCTGCGGATACAAAAAAGCGGCCATCGCTGGCCGCCTCTCATGAGCTAACTTCTGAAGGTCGCTCGACGATGGCGACACCTTCCTCGCCGTCGAAATCATCAAGCATCACTTTGATGATCTCGCTCTTTTTCGTCGGCACGAACTTGCCGACGAAATCCGCCTGAATCGGCAATTCACGATGCTCCTTGCCTCGATCAATCAGCACGGCAAGTTGCACGCGGCGCGGTCGTCCGAAGTCAATTAACTGGTCGAGCGCAGCGCGAATCGTGCGCCCGGTGTAGAGCACGTCGTCAATCAGCAAGACGTTACGGTTTTCCACGTTCGCCGGAAGGTCGGTGCGGTTGATAATCGGGTTCGCGCCGACTGTCGAGAGGTCGTCGCGGTAAAGCGTGATGTCCACGACGCCGACCGGCGGGCGCTCGCCTTCCAAATCAGCAATCTTGTCCGCCAAACGATTCGCCAACGGTACGCCGCGCCGCTGAATGCCGATCAGGTAAAGATGCCCGGCCCCGTGATTGTCTTCCACAATCTCCGAGGCGAGACGCGCCAGCGCGCGGTTGATGCGCGGGCCATCCATGATGCGGGCTTTCTCCACGAATTCCATTGGCGCGGATACTAGCACACAGCCGGAGCGCGAAGGAAGAAGCGCGGGAGTGACGCGCGGAAAGGATATTGACTTACCCTGCTCTCGATAATTTTGCTGAATTCATGTTCAGCAGTTTCGTGCGCCGCCTCTTTGAAGTCCAAAGCTTCACCATCATTCTTTGACACCTTTTCCGCCGCTCTGTTACGCTCTTTCGCGCGGTCAGATGCCGATGAAATCCGCCGGCGCGCGTATCGTCGAAACACCTAAACCGGTAACAACCATACATTCACCTGCACGTCTCTTCTCGACCCCAGTCCATGCTCTATCGCTCACTGCTGCGCCCTCTGTTGTTTCGTCTGCCGCCGGAGACGGCGCACGAGATTGCGTTGCATGCGCTCTCCGTGGGGCTGCGCGTGGGGGCGTTGCGGTGCGTCGCCGCGCGTCGCTTCCGGCGCGAGCCGTTCGGGACGCTTGAGCGTTTCGGACTCAGGTTCGCAAACCCAACGGGGCTGGCCGCCGGCTTCGACAAGAATGGCGCAATCGCGCCGGAGATGGCGGCGCTCGGTTTCGGTTTCGTCGAAGTCGGCACGGTGACGCACCACGCGCAGCCCGGCAATCCGCGACCGCGTCTATTTCGATTGTCAAAAGATCAGGCGCTCATTAACCGCGCGGGCTTCAACAACGACGGCGCGGCAGCGCTCGCGCGAAAGCTAACGGCGCGTCGTCCCGATTGTGTGCTTGGCATCAACATCGGTAAGAGCCGCATCGTCGAAATCGAAGACGCGGTCGGCGATTACCTCGCCAGCTTCGATATTGTCCACCCGCTCGCCGACTACATCGCGGTCAATGTCAGTTCGCCGAACACACCGCACCTGCGTGAGCTACAACGCGCCGACCGTTTGTCGTCCCTCCTCAACGCGCTGCAAAAAAGGAATGGCGAGCTTTCTGCCAAACTCACGCGCACGCTGGTGCCGTTGCTCGTGAAAGTTTCGCCGGATTTGGAGATGCGAGAGTTGGAGATGATCGTTGATGTGGCGCGGCGGGCGGGAATCGCCGGCATCATCGCCACAAACACGACGACGAGCCGTGCGGAATTGCGTTCGCCCCCGGAAATAATCGCGAAGTGCGGAGAAGGTGGTTTGAGCGGAGCACCGCTTCGCAAAAGCTCGACGCGAATGATCGCGGCGCTTCATCGGCTGTCGCGTGGATCGCTCACAATCGTCGGCGTCGGCGGAATCTTCAACGCCACCGATGCGTGGGAAAAGATTTGCGCGGGGGCGAGCCTCGTGCAGCTTTACACCGGTCTCGTTTATGAAGGCGTGACCATCGCGCGTGACGTCAACGACGGGTTGGCGGAGATTATGCATAAGGAAGGATTCCGCACGCTCGATGAAGCAATCGGCTGTCGCACTGCCGAACTCGCCGCATAAACTGTGCAGGAAGGCTAAAGTAGAAAGGCAAAAGGTAAAAGTGAAGGTCAACACCGAGGGCGTGTTTGCCCACTTCTGACAAACTCCGGCCTGATCGCCATCTGATTTGACGAGGACTGATTATTTTGCAGGTGACTGATTCGGTAAAAGAAAAACTAATTGTCGCGCTCGACGTGGAGACCGTCGGGGAGGCGCGCGAGTTATTTGTGAAGTTGCGCGAGCACGCCGGGATGTTCAAGATCGGCTCGCAACTCTTCACCGCCGCCGGCCCCGGATTTGTCAGGGAGATTGTTCGGGATGACGGGCGCGTTTTTCTCGATTTGAAATTCCACGACATTCCGAACACCGTCGCCGCCGCGAGCCGCGAAGCCGTCCGCCTCGGCGTCTCGATCTTCAATGTTCACGCGGCGGGCGGCGGCGAGATGATGCGCCGCGCGGGCGAGGCGACAACCGAAGCCGCCGCGAAAGAAGGTATCACTAAGCCTCACTTAATCGCCGTCACAGTTTTGACTAGTTCCACCGCCGCGACGCTCGCGGAGATTGGCGTCGCCGCGTCCTCAATGGAAGCGCAGGTCACAACGCTCGCGCAACTAGCCGACAAAAGCGGTCTCGATGGTGTAGTGGCATCGCCCCACGAAATCGCGCCGGTACGGAAGGCGGTTGCACGCACCGGCTTTCTGATTGTGACGCCCGGCGTGCGCCCCGCCGGAATCACTCACGACGATCAGAAGCGGGTGATGACTCCCACCGAAGCCGTCGCCACCGGAGCCGATTACATCGTCGTCGGTCGCGCCATTCTTAAAGCATCCGACCCGGCACGCGCGGCGGAAGAGATTGTTCATCAAATGCAGAAGGCAGAAGGCGGAAGGCAGTAGGCAGAGCAGGTAGTCATCAAGCAATTTCAGATTTGAGATTTCGAGGCGGTAACAAAACTATGAGAAATCACATCACTGCCTGCTGCCCGCTGCTTACTGCCTTCTGCCTTCTGCCTTCTGCCTACTATTCCCATGGAGCCTGAATATCAAAGAAAGGGGAGCGGCACGGCGTTCGTTTACGTCGCTGGTGTCGAGGGAACGGGCAGGCTCTTTTACAAGCAGGCCGCCGACCTCGCGCGCGATCACACGGTCATTACTTTCCCTCTACGCGGCGTCGGCAGCTACGCGATGCCGGCGCTGATTGAAGATTTACTTTGGATCGTCCGCGATGCGGGATTCGAGCGGGCGACGGTGTTGGGCGAGTCTTTCGGCGGGTTGCTCACGATGGCGGCGGCGCTCGCGTATCCCGAAATCTTCAAGCGAATGATTCTCGTGAACACCTTTCCACACTTCGCTGAGCGCGCGCGGATCACTTTCGGGGTCGCGCTCTTTTCCGTCGTGCCGTATGCTTTGATGAAGGCGTATCGCACGCGGGCGACGCGAAACGTCCTTTTCGGCGATGACATCGGCGAGGAAGATCGGCGATTATTTCGTGAGCACACACGCATCGTCCCGCGCGAGGGCTACATCTCACGGATGCGGATTATTCGCAATACAGACCTGCGGACTCATCTCTCCCGGATAAACATTCCAGCGCTCGTCGTTGCCGGAACGGCAGACCGTTTTCTTGACAGCATCAGCGCCGCGAAGGCGATTGCCGCCGGATTGCCCCGCGCTAAGTTGAAACTGATTGAGGGCGCGGGACACACCGCGCTTCTCTCCGACCGCGTCCGCGTGCGAGAGTGGCTACGTGAATTTGACGATATGTGAACATTCGCCTGAAGCCGGCGGAACGAAGAGGAGCACGCAGCGTGTAACTTCCGCCCGGTAAGCAGAAGGGCAAAAGTAAAAAGGTCAAAGGCAAAAGTGAAAACCGGTAAGAACGCTGCTTTCATTCAACTCTCATACCGTATAACATTTGCGCGAGTTGCTTTTGTGGCGCTTATTCTGAGAGCCACAGGAAAACTTGAGAGTCGGGCGGATGAATTCACCGAAGAAGGTGGAGCGAGTTTTGAATAGCAAACGACGATCATTATTGGGGTGTGCAGGGTTCCTGACACTGCTGCTGCTGTGCGCGCCTACTTGTGCGCAGAGCGGCAACGGCGTGGCGACGCCCTTCTCCGCTCCATCGTACCGTGTCGGCGAACGCCTCACCTATAACATTTCGTTCTCAAACTTCCCGACCGCCGCGCACGCGGAATTGCAGGTCGTCAATCGCGGAAACTTTTACGGACGCGACGGCATCGAGTTGCGCGCTCACGTCAAAACCATCGGCGTCGTCAGCGCGGCGCTCTATTCGATTGATGATGATTTCGTTTCTTATGTAGACCCTGCGACGGGACTTCCCTTCCGCTCACAGCAGTTGAAACGCGATGATGCGCCGCCCAGCGATGGCCCATCGCCCGATAGTTCCGAGCTGGCGCAGACGCCGCGTGAAGTTTCCGGCGCGTCCGATCTTCTCTCAGCGCTTTATCGCGCGCGCGCTCTACCTTTATCGCCCGGCGTGGTGCATCCGTTTGTCGTTCAGTACGATGCCATTGAATATCGTGCCGAGCTTAAAGTCGCCGGGCGGCAACTTCTCAGAACTAACATCGGTTCATTCAATACCCTCGTGGCGCATGTGCGCGTTCCCGGCGACAAGGAAATCAATGCCTACCGCCTGCAACTTCACTTCACCGACGATGAACTTCACATCCCCGTGCTCGTGACGGCGCAACTCGCGGCGGGCGAGATTCGTGCGGAAATCGCCAGCGCCGACGTTGTTTCCGCGACGCCAACCTCACCGCTCTCGGCGACGACGCCCGGCGCGAACTCGACGACTAATCCGCCGGTGCAGCCGATTGATCCGCGCGCGGTGAGGAATCCCGCCGGAGCCGCTCTGCCGGGACTTCCCTTCACGACGGGTGAAGAACTGAACTTCAACTTTTTCGTCGGCGAACAACCGCAGGCCGTCGGCAAGGCGTCTTTGCAGGTGCATCCGCGCGGGCGCTACTTCAATCAGGACGGGTTGATGTTGGCCGCCGTGTTGGAGACGACAGGTGCCGGTCAGCGGCTCTTTCCCGTTAACGATCAAATCACTTCTTACGTTGACGCGACGACACTGCTTCCGTTCCGCACGGAACTGAAGTTGCAAGAGGGGCGACGCCGCACCAACTGGGCAGTCAGCACCAAACAGGAACTCGGCACCGCGACTTTCGATGACGGAACTCGTTTAGAACTTCCGGTCGGAACGCATGATTTAATCTCCGTCTTCTACGCGCTACGCTCTTTTGATCTCACACCGCAGAAGCGCAGTGCGGTCTCGCTGCTCATCAACAAACGCCCGCGCCTTTTGATCGTCACCGCGCTCCAACGTCAAACAATTGAAGTCGGCGGGCAGCGTATCCCCGCCGTGGAGTTGTCACTTTTAACAGATGATTCTGAAGGCGACAGATTCGCTCTGAGATTATGGGTCACGACTGACTCGCGGCGTCTTCCTGTGCGGCTCACGGCCAGCACACCCTTCGGCCCTCTGCGTGCTGATCTGGCAATCCTTCCGATCAGCCTTCAATAGAATCATCGTTAAAGTTCTCCGCACAAAAAGCCGCTGAACCATCCATTGCTATCAAGTGAAATTGAAATCTATTTTCAACAAGCATATACTTTGCCGCGTATTTTGTTGAGTTTAAGTTGCTGAAGATGCCCCGGATTAGTAATTGCTCAAACACCTTTCAAATTCACAACTAACCCTTGATGCCCTCCCTTTCAACACTGAGGCGCTCGTCGTCGCCGTCAACGGCGCGGACGCGGTGGCGAAGCGCCTGATGGAGATGGGCGTCGTGCCGGGTGCGCCGGTGTGTTTAATCAAGGCCGCACCGCTCGGCGACCCACTCGAAGTTCGGGTGCGCAACTACCACCTCGCCCTGCGACGCACGGAAGCGAGGACAATCACGGTAGCGATCCGTAAATCGTAATTCGTGAATTGTAATTATATTGCTTACATATTTCGTAAGGTTCAGTGAACATAAGCGTAGCAGTTATCTTAATTCTCGTCGGCTTGCTGTTCATTATTTTCAGTAGGCCGTTGGCTCGAAGCGCGCGTAATAATTTGGGCAAGGTTTTGTCTTGGGATGTGAGTAGTAAAGATTTCCACATTGAATACATTCTGACTGGCATCGTTTTCATCGTCATGGGACTCTTAGGCGCTTTCCATGTACTTTGATACGGCTAGTACTCAGTTAACGTCCGGTGTTGTTGGCGCGCGCGGTTCCTAAGTATACGAGGACTGCTTATTGAGTGCCTGCTGTGCGCCGAACGCTGCCAACGATTCACAGTTTTTCGATTCGCAATTTATGAGCACACTACTTGAATCGCCTTCCACGTTGAGCGAATCTGCCGCTGCGACTCGCGCTCCGGCGCGACAGTTAATCGTCGCGCTGGCGGGTAATCCGAATGCGGGGAAAACGAGTCTCTTCAATGCGCTGACGGGGTTGCGGCAGAAGGTGGCGAATTACCCGGGCGTGACCGTCGAGCGCAAGGAGGGCGTGTGGGCACTCGCGTCCGACGCGCCGCCGGCTCGCCTCGTTGATCTTCCCGGCCTCTATAGTCTGGATGCCACGTCAATTGACGAACAAATCGCGCGCGACGTTCTGACAGGAAAAGTAAGCGCCGTGCCTGTGCCCGATGTGATTGTTGCCGTCGTAGACGCGACCAACCTCGAACGTAATCTCTACCTCGTCACACAACTCCTTGAAATAGGTCGTCCGGTGGTCGTCGCGCTGACGATGATGGACATCGCGGAACGAAGCAATCTCCGCATTGACATCGAAAAGCTGAGCGCCGAGTTGGGCGTGCCAATCGTTGCGGTGGGGGCGAAGCAGAATCGCGGGCTACAAAGTCTCGCCGAAAAAGTTTTGGAA
>JBPCPQ010000370.1:0-4264 GCA_050999015.1 Pyrinomonadaceae bacterium
GCACCCGCCCCCGCCGTTCCCATCATCAAAGCCAATCCGTTTGCGTCCCAGCCGAACATGTCGCGCGCGAAAAGAGGAATCATCGTGATGTACGGCGAGCCGAACAGGCTGACCATCATCGAGCATAGAAGCAACTGGCGGACGCGCGGTCGTTGCCAGACGTAATGGACGCCCGCCGTCAAATCGCTCCACAGAGCGCGCACGTCCTTCAGCGAACGCGCGGGCGCAGTTCCCTTCTCAAACGACGCGGCGGCTATCGTCGCATTCTCTGTAGCTGCGCCATCGCCCGGCGGCGCTTCTCCCCTTCTGCCCGAACGCATTCGCGTGAGTGTTGCGACGCTCGCCACGCAGGTCAGTCCGTTGACGAAAAAGCATCCGGCCATGCCGAACACGCTAATGCACACGCCGGCGAGAAACGGGCCGATGACACGCGCCAATTGAAACTGCGATGAATTGAGGGCGACGGCGTTCGCCAAGTCCTCGCGCCCGACGAGATCAAAGGTCAACGCCTGATACGACGGCCCGGCGAGCGCCATGCAGCAGCCCGTCGCAAACGTCAGCACAAGAATCATCCACACCTCGACCACGTCCGTGACAATCAACGCAGCGAGGATAAAGGCCGAAAGTCCCGCGCCGAGCCGCGTTATCATCAACAGACGCTTGCGGTCAATCAGATCGGCGAAGACACCGCCGACCCGCCGACCAGAGTCAAAAGTAATCCCGGCGCGGTCGCCATAAACGCATCAACGCCGAGCCAGAACGGCGAGTTCGTCATCTGGAGGACGAGCCACCCTTGCGCGACCGTCTGCATCCACGTCCCCGCGTTGGTAATGAGCGCGCCCGCCCAGAACCATCTGAAGTCCGGGTGAGAGAGCGCACGAAACATCTCGCTCGCGCGACTCGCACGCCGCGCGGTTGGTTCTGCCTGTGAAGCCATCAGTCGTGAATCGTAAATGGTAAATCGTGATAAGACAAAACCCGTCTCTTTCTACTCACGATTTACCTCTGTCTCAAAGTCATCAACACTATTTCCGGAGGGACGCGGAAGCGCACGGGGACGATGCTGGTTCCGACGCCGCCGCTGACGAACAAGTGCCGCCCGTCTTCGACGACGTGTCCCATCGCGTAGCGCTGGCCGAACTTCGACGGCACGACGGGTCGCCCGACGAGCGGCAAACAAACCTGTCCGCCGTGCGTGTGTCCGGCCAACGTGAGCGCAACGCGCGCCGGAACGTCGGGGAACACGTCCGGGTTGTGCGTCAGTAGAATCACCGGATCATCTCCGTTGACGTTTTGTAACGCGCCGTGGATGTCAGGCTTGCGCGTCCACAAATCGGCGATGCCAATTAACCACATTGAGCGGTTGTTGCGCTCGATGCGTAGCGCCTCGTTTTCAAGAACGATGATGCCCGCCTTCTGTAAGGCTCTGCCGACGCGCACACCGTCATTCCACCAATCATGATTCCCCAACACCGCGACTGTGCCGTGCGTCGCGCGCAAATCTTTGAGCACTTCCGCGATGGCTTCAGGCTCGACGAACTTTCCGCCCACCACACCGTCAATCACGAAATCGCCGAGCAGCAAGATTAAATCAGGCCGCTCGGCATTGGTGCGCTCGACCACACTTTTCAATCTCTCTATCCCTAAGTGCGGCGCGCCGACGTGTAAATCGGTGAGAACAACGATTCTCATGTCCTGATGCTCCGCGTGCCACTGCGGAACTTCCAGCGATACATGCCGGACTGTCACCCAAGCCGGCTCAATCCAGAACGCCCATAGACCTAATCCGACGAGGACGACTGTAATCACCGCTAATAGATTTCGGGTTTTACGTTTGGTTAAGAAGACTGGCATCAAGTGAGGTCGCCCGGTGTTCAAAGTTAAGCGGCATAGCCGAAGCGCGCAGGTGAATGGGATTCCCTCACTTTCACCTTTGCACAAGGCTTACTGAATAACAAGCAACTGTCTTTCTTGCCCTAACTTTTGCCTTTTACCTTTTTACTTTTGCCTTACTACTTTCTCGCGCCGCCACGCCGAGAGGGGAGCGCCGGTGCCGCCGCGACGTTCGGCGATGATCTCGGCGAGAATTGCGAGCGCCACTTCTTCCGGCGCGACCGCCCCGATGTCGAGGCCGACGGGCGCGCGGACTTCTCTCAGTAACGAATCCGCCACACCGGTTTCGCGCAAACGGTCGAGAACAATGTTTGTGCGCCGCCGGCTTCCGATCATTCCGACGTAATCGGGGAGCGCGGCGACGACGGCTCGCAGACACTCTTCGTCTTCGTTGTGCCCGCGCGTGACAACCGCGACCGCGACGCCGCGTCCTTTCCCGATTGCTTCCCGCACCGCGTCAGTCCAACTCGCCGCCGCGACCAACTCGATTGCCGTTTCAGGAAACCGCTCGCGCATCACGAATTCGGCGCGGTCGTCAATCAACGTCACACGGTAGCCGACGGCGTGCGTCAGACGAGCGAGCGAAGCGCCCACGTGCCCTGCGCCGCAGACGACGACGTGCGGTGCCGGCCCGATGCGCTCGAACAACACGCGCGCGCCACGCCATTCAGTGAGATCGCCCGCGAAGTCCTCGACGTTATACGTCCGCGCCTCGACGCGCGACGCGAGAAACGCGGAAGCCTGCTTGATTGTTTGTTCGTCTAATGCTGCGTCGCCAACGCCGCCGGCAATCTTTCCCGTCTCCCCCACCAACATTTTCGCGCCCACGTTTTGCGGAGCGACGACGAGCGTAGCTAAAGCGGCGAGCGCGCCCTCGTTGAGCACGCGCCGCGCCGCTTCGGTTACGGTCAGAGAAATGTCCTTCTCGCCAATCTCGGCCATCATTTAGCGGCGTTGCTTAACGGCGATGCTCCGCTGCTGAGTGCGCGCCGGGCGAAAAACTCCGAGCGCGCGGCGCACGAGCCACAACGGGCCGATCAGCAGGTAGACCGGATTGTGAAAGAAGGCCGGCTGATTGCCCTCAATCGCGTGGCCGACGAACTGAAGAATCCAACCCGTGACGAACAGCGCGAGCGCCCACCGCCAATTGAAAAAGAAGAGCGGCAGACTGACGACGATCATCGGAATGCCGATGTTATGCGTCAGCCGGTTCAAAGGATGCTGGTGCTTCGCTTTATAGTTCTCCATGAAAGATGTCGGCATGTTTCCTCCGAAGGGGCCGGGTGACAGGGGTCGGGGGTCGGCCAAGCAGTGAAGTTTTTATCCCCGACTGCAGAGCTTCCTTCGCTCTATTCATCACTATAGTTTTCCTAAATGAGATGTAGGTTAAGGCGCGATGTGTTCGCGCTTTCGCGCTCATGCGGGCAGGGATGCCCGCGCTCCCGGCTGAAGCGCGCTTTTTTAACTCTCTACATTTCATTTAGGCTTACTATAGAATCAATTTGTGAGACCGCACGGGCTTTGCTACCCGCGTCATGAAGGTTCAAGATAACTGGGCAGTGAGTCGGCCTTTGTGTTGACGTTCAGCGAAGGCGAGGGCAAATAAGCTGTTGACCGCCTGCGCGCCCTTGTCCGCCCCGCCCGGCTCGAAATAGATTTCTCCGCATTGCGCGCAGACCCACGCCTTCAACCCGCTTAGTTTTACCTTGATTCCTTCTTTCTCGAACTCTTGGGTGATGGTCTTTCTTTTCAACTTCCCACCGCATTCGGAAAAAGGCGCTTTCATCAACTCTTTCATCGCTGTCTGCCCGCACCGTCGCTAAAACTGAAGGGACATGAGATCGATGCTAAGAACTCAATACTTTACCGACCCCCGACTCCCGTCACCCGGCCCCCGTTTCAGACTTCCAAACGTCAATGAAAATCTCCATCGCGCCGCCGCAGACCATCCCTTCTTCGCTCGCTTCGTCGGCGGTGAGGCTGAACTTATGGAGCGCGGACGCCCCCGTTTCCAATGCCTCGCGCGCTTCGGCCCAGACCTCGGCCTCGACGCAGCCGCCGCCGACTGTCCCGGCCACGTCGCCGTTCTCGAAGAAAAGCATCTTCGCTCCGCGTCGTTGCGGCGTGGAGCCGCGCGCGTGCGCCACGGTTGCGACCACCACACGCTCGCCGCGCCGGTTCGCTTCGGTGATTAAACGGTAAAGCTCAATTTGCGAGATCGTGCCCATTAATAATGTGCGGAATCTGATGTCGGGACAGATTTTGTAAGTGAGCGAGTGGGCACGAGTTAGCGACTCGTGAGAGCATTGGGTTTACCATGACTCAAAGCTCTTGTCCCACTCGCCTGCGAGAGTATATCAACGCCATGTTG
>JBPCPQ010000223.1:0-8987 GCA_050999015.1 Pyrinomonadaceae bacterium
CGCCTCGCGCGCGCCCGGCGAAAGAGGAGCCGGCGGCACACTCGTCAGCCTGCGCCTCGACATGGCCGCTTACTACCGCCGCGCGAACGCGCCCGACCGTGAAGCGCCCGCCGACGCCGAGACGACGCGATGAATCAGTCGAGCATGTGAGAAATTTTTATGGCGATTTTTGAAGGTAAAACTCCCGCCGAACGCAACAAGACGATTTTTGCCATCGTGCTCGGCGTGCTGGCCGTCATCGCACTGGCCTACGGCTCCGGTCTGTTCTCCGGTTCTTCGGCTACGACGAACGCCAACCGACGCCGCACGACATCGAGAGGCGCGACACAAGTCGCCGTCAATACGGATGGCGAAGATGACGCGAGCATTGATCGCCTGCTGCCGGTCGTCTTCGACCGTTCGACGCCGGGCGTGCCCGCCGCCGGGCGCAACATCTTCGCTTACTACGTAGCGCCGGTTAATCCTTCGCCATCTCCCGGCGCTGCTGGTGTCGCATCAGTGGTCGCGCCGTCACCGACGCCCACCCCGCCGCTCCTTATAACATCCGCTTCAAAGCCCGGAGGCGTCTACGCCAGAACCGGCGACTTCACGCTCGATGTCACGGGAGACAAGTTTACGCCGGAGACGCGCCTCTATCTCGACAATCAGGAAGTGCCGACACAGTTCGTCGGCGCGCAACAGTTGAAAGCGAATGTGCCGGCGTCGCTCATCGCTGCGGAGGGCACGCGGCAAGTGATGGCGCGCACGCTCGACGGCAAACTCTATTCAAACTCGGCGACGCTCAACGTGATGTCGCCGCCCGCGCCGACTCACACCTACGTCGGCATCATCGGCACCAAGCCGTACAACGACAAAGCAATTCTCAAGGATCAGAAAGGCGACCTCGTGACGGTGCAACTCGGCGACCTCGTCGGCGGTCGCTTCCGCGTCACCGGCATCTCCGAGCGCGCCGTCGAGTTCACCGACCAGCAATTGAAGATCAAGCATACGGTGGACTTCACGGACGCCGCCGGGCGACCGGCTTCACCCGCTTCCTCTTCCTATTCTCCGCCGTCGCCGATGCGCGAGATTCAACCGCCCTCGCCGCGCCCGCGGCCGCAACAGCAACCGGCGAAGAAGGACGGCGACGAGGAGGACGAGGAGACCGATGAGCCGTAACGTCGAAAGCGCGTACAGGTTTTGCGCGAAGCAAGACGAAAGTGATTGCACCGCTTCCTCTGACCGCGCGCCATATTCGCCGCGAGCGGGCGAGCGCGGCTACACGCTCGTCGCGTTGCTCGCGCTGATGACGATTCTTGCGCTCGCCCTCACCGCTGCCGCGCCGAGCATTCACCAACAGAAGCAACGCGACTTGGAAAGAGAAGCCGTCGCGCGCGGCGAGGAAGTCGCCGAAGCCATCGCGCAATACATGCGCGTCAGGGGGGTGCCGCCGACCTCGATGGATCAGCTTTTGGAAGGTCTGCCTTTCGCAACAAAGAAAGTTCAAATCCTCCGTCCGAGCGCCGCCATTGACCCACTCTCAAGCACCGGCGAATGGCGTCTTGTCAGATCGAGAAGCGCCGAACTGACTTCGTTCCAGCAGGCGGTGCTACTTCACAGCGGCGGGAACCTCCCGCCCATCTCCAAAGACGCGAGGCTCGCATCCCTCCTGCAACAGCACATCATTCCTGTCGGCGGCATTGTTAATACCGGGAAAAAAGAGGAAGCTCCAGGCGGCGAGGATGATTCGACGAATGCGACCGGCCCCTTTATCGGCGTGGCGAGCCGCAGCAGCCGCGATTCAGTCATCACCTATTACGGCATCGAGCGCCACGACAAGTGGGTCTTCACCCCTCTCTTCAGATAACGTCTCGGAAAATAGTCGTCACCCATCAGCGATCAGCGGTCGGTATTCTCATTTCTTCCGGGCGTCTCGCTTGCGACAACAATAACCCTTCATCAATTCCTTCAGCGGTGCGCGCGATGTTAGCTTGAACGCCCGCCTCCACTTCTTAATCAAGCCGCGATACTGTTTGATGCCCACGTCTCATCATCGCTATTGCGCTGCTATGTCTTCTTCTCTCTTTAACACAGAGGTATGGTGATCACACAGAGCGCACAGATGAAGACATCGGAATTGAGTCGTTGAGAGAGAAGCGCACGGCACAGTGTGCGCCCTCGGAAGAGGTGGGAAAGTTGTCTGCAACGCACTTTCATAAGGGTGTGTTAGTCGTTAGCGACGAAGTGTCTCAGTCGTGTGCGCGAAAAAAATGTGCATCAAATAAAATATGTTGTTGACATATCAGTACATAGTGTTTATATAAACAACATGTTGTGCGCCATTTAGTCTAGGCCACAAGGGAAAATTCGATACAGTATCTTGTGGTCGAGAGTAACAAACCAGAAAAGGAGCAGACAACAACCTATGGCAACTAAGAAAGCAGCATCAAAGGGCGGCGCGAAAAAATCCGCGTCGAAGAGCGGCGGCTCAAAGGGCGGCGCGAAGAAGTCGGCCGCGAAGAAGGGCGGCGCCAAGAAGGCCGCGAAGAAGAGCAGCAAGAAGTAAGCCGGCTACTACTCTTCGTCGAAGAGAAAATAGCTCGGCCAAGCAAGGTAGGAAACCAACCTTACAAGGCGCACACAACAACTCTGCACCCCTCAAGGGGTTTTTAGAAAAGGACGGCGGATGCTTAAAGCAAGCACGCCGTCCTAATTCTTTTCGAGTGAAGAGGTCAGAGGTTAGAGGTCAGTACAGCTATACTAGCCTCTAACCTCTGACCTCTGTTGCTTATGATTAACGTCGCGCTCGTCGAGCCGGAGATTCCGCCGAATACAGGAAACATCGCGCGCCTGTGCGCGGCGACACACACGCCGCTGCACATCGTCGGCGTCGCCGGCTTCCGACTCGACGAGCGCGCGGTGCGCCGCGCAGGCTTGGACTACTGGCCTGAAGTTTCGCTCCGACGCCATCGCGATCTCGCCGCGCTACAAGAGTCCCTGCCGGACGCGCGTTTCCTGTACCTGACGACGAAAGCGAAAACCAGTTACACATCATGGGAGTTTAGCTCAGACGATTGCCTCGTCTTCGGGCGCGAGACGCGCGGCCTCCCCGAAGAATTGCTGCACGCCAACTGGGAACGGTGTCTGACGATCCCGATGCCCAACCCGAACGTCCGCAGTCTCAACCTCGCCACTTCAGTTGCCGTCGTGCTTTATGAAGCGTTGCGCCAAACGGGAGCATTCGGGGATTTGCGATTTTAGATTTGCGATTTGCGGTTGGAAGACGCAGAATCGCGGCTATAACTTGAAACCTGAAATCACAACTCTAAAATTCCCAATCATGACATTAGAAAGAAAAGACATTCGTAATATCGCAATCATCGCGCACGTTGACCACGGCAAGACGACGCTCGTGGACGCGATGCTCAGACAGTCGGGGACATTCCGCGACAACGAACAGATCAGAGACCGCGTGATGGACTCGATGGACTTGGAGCGTGAGCGCGGCATCACGATCATGGCGAAGAACACGGCGGTGCGCTACGGCGACGTGAAAATCAATATCGTTGATACGCCGGGACACGCCGACTTCGGCGGCGAAGTCGAGCGCGTGCTGAAGATGGTGGACGGCGTGATGCTTTTGGTGGACGCGGCGGAAGGCTGCCTGCCGCAGACGCGCTTCGTGCTGCGCAAGGCTCTGGAAGCGCGCCTGCCGGCAATCGCCGTCGTCAACAAAATTGACCGTCACGATGCGCGACCCGAAGAGGTCGTTGACGAAATCTACGAGTTGTTCATTGACCTCGACGCGAACGACCAGCAGATCGAGTTTCCGATTCTCTACGCCGTTTCGCGCGACGGTATGGCTAAAAAAAATCTCGCGGACGAGTCGGACAATCTGCGCCCGCTTTTCGATCAGATTGTCGAGACGATCCCCGCGCCGAAGGCGCTACGCGAAGACACTCTGCAACTCCTTGTCGCAAATCTCGACTACAACGAGTACGTCGGGCGACTCGCCATCGGGCGCATCTTCGCCGGCGAGATCGCGGCGGGCGACACGGTGGCCGTCATCAAGCGCGATGGCTCGATTGAGAAGACGCGCGTCAAGGAACTTTATGTATTTGAGGGACTGAAGCGTGAAGCAGTGGAGCGCGCCGGAGTCGGCGAGATCGTCGCGCTCGCCGGGGTGGAGGGCATCGAGATCGGCGAGACGCTGACGAGCACCGAGAACCCGCAAGCGCTTCCTGTCATCGCCGTTGATGAGCCGACCATCTCGATGATCTTCAGCGTCAACAATTCGCCGTTCGCGGGGCGCGAGGGAAAGTACGTCACGTCACGTCAAATCAACGAGCGACTCGACCGCGAGTTGCTGGCGAACGTCGCCATCAGGGTGGAGCCGACCGAATCGCCCGACCAGTTTAAGGTGTCGGGGCGCGGCGAATTACAACTCGCAATCCTCATCGAGATGATGCGGCGCGAAGGCTACGAATTGCAGGTCTCGAAGCCGGAAGTCATCACGCGCGAGCAAGACGGTAGAACGACGGAGCCGATTGAGCAGGTCGTCGTTGACTGCCCCGAAGAATTCATCGGCGTCGTGGCGGAGGCGATGGGGCGGCGTAAAGGCCAGATGATGAAGATGATTAATCACGGGACGGGGCGCGTGAGGTTAGAGTTCGAGACGCCGTCGCGTGGGCTGATCGGTTTTCGCAATGAGTTTCTGACGGAGACGAAGGGAACAGGATTGCTGAACACACTGTTCCTGCGCTGGGGTGATTGGCAGGGGACGATGCGCGGGCGCGCGACCGGCAGCCTCGTCGCCGACCGGATGGGCGAAACGACGACGTATGCGCTCTTCAATCTACAGGAGCGCGGCACGATATTCGCGCGGCCCGGCGTGAAAGTTTATGAAGGAATGGTGATCGGCGAGAACGCGCGGGCGGTTGATTTGGATGTCAACGTCATCAAGGAGAAGAAGCTGACGAACATGCGCGCCGCGAGCGCCGACGAAGCGATGCGGCTCGTGCCGGTCAAAGAGCTTTCGCTCGAGCAGGCGCTCGAATTTATCGCCGACGACGAATTGGTGGAAGTGACGCCGCAGACGATTCGCCTGCGCAAGCGCGTGCTGCGCGCGAATGAGCGTCCGAAGAAGAAAGAGAATTAAGGAAAAGGTGATGGGTCGTTATTCATCATTTACGAGCGCCGCCGGTAATTGCGCGAATGATTCTTTGAGCGGTCGGCGTTTAAAACCGCGATGAAGAACGAGATTGATGTCATCCGCGACCTTGCAAAGAAGTTCGCGGAGGGCGGCATTGATTACATGCTGACCGGTTCGCTGGCGATGAACTATTACGCGCAGCCGCGCATGACGCGCGACATAGATGTGGTCGTCCGGTTGGAGCCGCAGGACGCGGACGTGATTGTTCGGCTGTTCGGTTCTGATTACTACGTGGCGCGCGAGGCCGTCAACGGTGCCATCGCTCGCGCGTCCGTTTTCAATCTGATTCATCAGGAGAGCATCATCAAGGTGGACTGCATCGTTCGGAAGGACAGCGACTATCGGCGGCTGGAATTTACACGACGCAGCGCCGTCACGATTCAGAATTTCACGACTTGGATTGTGAGCAAAGAAGATTTGATCATCTCCAAACTCCATTGGTCGCGCGATTCCAGATCGGAGTTGCAACTCCGCGATGTGAGAAGTCTTTGGCGACAGGTTATGACGCGGGCTACTTGGAAAAGTGGACGCAGGCGCTGGGCGTGTATGAGTTACTGCGGGAGTGCTTCGATGGATGACACCTCGCCTGAAGTTAAAGCGCTCGTGCGGGAGATGTTGATGTCACGCTCCGGCGAGGAGCGATTCGTGATGGGCGCGTTGATGTTCGACGCCGCGCGCGATTTGGTCATCGCTTCAATACCGCCCGGCCTACCGGCGCACGAGTTCAAGCGCAGATTATTCGAGCGAATTTACGGGTTTTCGTTAGAGCATGTGCAAGACGTATGTGACGATGAGCAGCCGCCGGCGAGATGATGCGGCTGAATCGTGACCGGTGAAGTGTCGGGTGAGTCGGTAGCCTCGCAGGGATAAATTGCAGGAGAAGTGGTAATGAGTTTGAGTGTATTCCCTAGTTTGCACCCGCTGCTTAGAGCAGCATCGTTAATCTTGCTATTCAGTGGCATGACACCGCTCTTCGCGCAAGACCTTCAGGGCGGCACCGGCGTCTTTATCGTGCGCGCGTTTGTTCCGTCGTCGCGTCGCCGGTCGCCCTCCGTTAAGCCGCGCCCGGCGAGAGCGCGCACGCAAACACAAACAACCGTCGTCAGCGAGCCGACGGAAGATGCGTTGGCGCTGGCGGATGACGCCATCGAACTCGGCAACGCGCAGCGCGACACCAAGCCGCCCCGTTACGCGGAAGCGGAGCGCGCTTACCGGCTCGCCGAAAAAATCAATCCGAAGGACGCGCGCCCGCACGCGTGGCTCGGCGACATCTACTTCGATCAGCAACGCTTCGCGGATGCGGAAGCTTCCTTGCGCCGCGCCGTCGCGCTCGATGCGACGGACGCCATCTCTTACGTGCGCCTCTCCTACATGTACAGCAAAGTCGGGCGCTTCGACGAGGCTGATGAAGCCGCGCGCCGCGTGCAGGAGTTGAAGCCGAACGAGTTTTACGGCTACTGCTCAATGGGGTGGAGCAAGTTTCGTCGCAAGAGTTATGCGGAGGCCGAAGCCGCGTACCGTCGCGCCATCGAATTATCGCCGAAGACCTCCGGCCTCTACAGCGACATGGCTCTTGTGCTGCTCACTCAGGGTCGTGTCAAAGATGCCGTGCCGTTCTTTCGCCAAGCGATACAGATCAATCCCGCGAATGTTTCCGCGCGGATTAACTACGGCGTCGCGCTGCAAAAGCTCGGGCAATTAGACGAGGCGATTGAGCAATACACGCGCGCCATCGTGTACGCCACGGCGGCGACACAGCCGCGCTCCAATCTGGGCGCGATTTATTTTGCGAAGGGCAACGGAGCGAAGGCGCGCGAGGAGTGGGGCACTGCTACTCGGCTCGGCAGCGCCTACCCACTGGATCGCGCCGGGTTGCTCATGCTTGACGGGAAGCTGAACGAGTCGCTCACGCTGTTGGAACAATTCACCGCGGCGAACGCGACGAACGCTGACGGGTTGTTGATGCTCGGCGACGTGCGCCGCGCGCGCGGCGATGAGAACGGTGCGCGGGCTGCTTACGACGCGGCGGCGAAAATCGCGCCGGAGTACGCGCGGCTGCCGCGATTCGCGTTAGCGAAACAAAATTCCGCGTCGCAGAGCAGCACGACCGCGATGCAACGAAGCGCGAGCACACAGAGCAAAGAAGGCGGGACGCCTTCGATGGCAACAGCAGCAGCGCAAACCCGCGCCGGCAACAAAGCGGTTGTGCCGACTAGTAGTGCCGGCGGTGACGGGGAAGCGAAAAGCGGAGACAGCGACTTAATACTTGCCGCCGCGCGAGGAAGCGCCGAGACGGTCAACGCTCTGCTGAAAAGCGGTGCCGACGTGAACGCGAAAGACAAGTTCGGACAGACCGCGCTGATATATGCCGCCGGGCACGGTTACGCGGATGTCGTCAAAGCGTTGCTCGCCGCAGGCGCGGACGTTAACACCACGTCTAATCGCGGCGTGACCGCGTTGAAGCTGGCGCAGGCCAACGGCCACCGCGAAATAACCAAACAACTCAAGCAGGCCGGAGCCACGCGATAAGCGACGTGTGATTATGACAAACACTTAGCGTTAGCCAGATGAGCGATACATTCGGATGTTAGTGTCTCGCTTCAGCTATAGTAAGCCTAAATGAAACATGGAGAAGGACAAAGATTGTGGATGCTGGGAGCGCAGGCGGCTCCCCTGCCATGAGCGCGTGAGCGCGAACACATTGCGCCTGTACCACAACTCATTTAGGAAAACTATATCTTCTCCGTGACCTCTGTGTTTTCTCTGTGCCTCTGTGTTGGAGAGACCGTGCTTCAACACAGAGACACGGAGGACACACAGAGCGCACAGAGCGCTGCAATGCAAACCGCATTTGTATTCTCTGAACTCGTGTTGTGCCTCAACAAAACTCCGAATCACACGTCGCTTGCCGAATCGCCCGCGATGTCATCTTCTTCATCACTCGTTTCCGGGTTGTAAACTTCATAGCCGGTGCCGTCGTCGTAGTAGTAGCCGCGCGACTCGCCTTCGCGTTCGCGGTGCGATTCCGGCTCCAATTCTGTTGTATCATCCTGTCGTTTGCTCATCTCTGTTCGGTGTGAAGAATTCTCATGTGTCGTTTTCTCGCCTACGCGGGCGCGCCGCTGCTGTTGTCCGATTTATTATACCGCCCGGTCAACTCACTTATCATGCAGAGCTACCACGCGCGCGAACGCGCCGAGCCGTTGAACGGCGACGGCTTCGGCGTCGGGTGGTATGTTCCCGAAATTGACCCGACGCCGTGCGTGCAGCGTTCAATCGCTCCCGCGTGGTCGAACCGCAACCTCCAGAACCTCGCCGCGAAGACGCGCGTCGCGCACATGTTCGCGCACGTCCGCGCCGCGACGCCCGGCATGGCCGTCACCGAGATGAACGTCCACCCATTCAGTTACGACCGATTCATGTGGATGCACAATGGTTCAATCGCGGGCTTTCATCTGATGCGGCGTCGCCTGCGCGAGAGTCTGAAGGACGAGTTCTACAACATGATTCAGGGTACAACCGACTCTGAACACGCCTTCGCCGTTTTTCTGAACAGCCTGCAGGTACCGTTCGGCGAAGCGAGCGGAGACGACCTCAGGCGCGCGTTAACGGAAACCATCACGCGCCTCAACGAGTGGACGCACGAAGCTAACATCACCGAACCCTCTTACTACAACTTTGCCGTCACGGACGGGCGCGCATTCGTCGTCTCGCGCTACTGCTCCGCCGCCGGCATCGCGGGCGCGTCGCTCCACTACTCGCGCGGCCTGCGCTTCGAGTGTCTCCCCGACGGCGT
>JBPCPQ010000415.1:0-3794 GCA_050999015.1 Pyrinomonadaceae bacterium
TCTTCGTTTCTCTCTTTCAGCAGGACGAAGCCGGTTCCGACGAAAATAAAGTAGAAGACCAAAAGCTGCGAGCGTTGCCGGTAGGCGGTGCCGATGTTCCCCTGAAACACGGAGTAAGCGAGCGTCAACATCAAAGTAAAAATCAGGATCGGCAGTGCCTGGCGGAGTCTGAATTTTACCGTGAACCACACGCCGAGAACGAATAGAGGGAACGACGCCCACCACACGACCATCTCCGGCAGCGTGATGCTCTGCCGCAGACTCCCCAACTGCCACGGGAACGGAGCGAACATCAGATAGACCATCCCGACCGGAATTGCCGTCAGCGCCCCGGAGGTGGTCGAGACATCAACATCCCTGCCGAAGCCTGAGCGCCCCGACCGCGATTGATCGGCGCGGCTGCGCTGCACGGCTTCGAGGCTCCCAAACCTTTCCATCTGCGAGCCGGCGGTGCGGAGCACGCCGAAGTAAGTCATCGCCAGTCCCATCGTAATGATGATCGCGAACTGCCGCGCGAGGCTCTGCGCCGTCACCTCGCGCATCCCGACGACGAACGCCCCCCCGATTGCGGCGACCACCATGTAGAAGGTGTAGAACCGCAGGCTGAGCGTGCCGAACAGCGCGCACCCCAGAATGAGGAGATACTGAAAGCTCAACTTCTCTCCGAGCTTCAGCGTCGCGAGCATCGCCAGAGCGAGCAGGAAAACGGTCGGCCCGTCCTTCAAGCCCTGCGACGACCACAGGATGAGCGACGGATAAAAGGCGACGAGGAAAGCCGCGACGCGCGCGACCTTGACGTTGTGGAAGATATGCTGGGCGCAGAGGTATATGATCGGAGCCGTCGCCGCAC
Organism: Pyrinomonadaceae bacterium; assembly: GCA_050999015.1. Classification (GTDB taxonomy): domain Bacteria; phylum Acidobacteriota; class Blastocatellia; order Pyrinomonadales; family Pyrinomonadaceae; genus JBPCPQ01. The sequence continues at coordinate 851 of JBPCPQ010000415.1, forward strand.
CCATCACGGCGTTTGCATACTGGATGGCGAGCATGTTGCGCCCGACCACGGCGTAAATAGCCCCGACCATGTAGAGCATGCCCCACCCGCCGCCGGTGCTGAACCGATCAATGTGCCACTGGAACTGCGTCTCTCCCTGCCAGAGGCGTAGTATAGAGTAGCCAAGCTCATCGTAGGTGTAAGCGTCGCCGCCGAAAAAATCCTGAAGGTCTAAAACGAAAATCACCGTGCCGATCACGACCCTGACAATCAGCCCGGCGACGAATATCCGTAACAGAAACTCACGCTCGACGCCTGCACGATAGATCAAAGCGCCGGCGACGAACGTGAGGCCGGCACCGGCAATCACCGCCGACGCGCCGTAGACCGGGACGAACACCGAAATGCTCACCCCCAGCGCGAGCAGCAACAAAGCGAGCAGACCATTCATAACTCAACAACTAAAATCATCAACCACACAACATCCTTCACGCCCCGACTCGCAATGCTCTTACGGACGCAGGATCAAATGATTCTCTAAGACCAACGCCTCAAAACTCGCGCCTTGAAAAGTTTTGATGGCATCTTCGGGGCGACAGACAATCGGCTCCTGAATGTTGAAGGAAGTGTTCAGAAGCATCGGCACGCCGGTGATCTTTTCAAACTCGCGGATCAACTGCCAGTAGCGCGAATTGGTTTTCCGGCTGACCGTTTGTGGTCGTGCCGTCCCGTCAACATGAACCACCGCCGGAATGCGCGCCCGCTGTCCCTCGGCGACGCTCAGCACGGTAATCATAAACGGGTCTCGGTGCGGCCTGCCGAAAACTGTGTCGCTCGTTTCTTCGAGCATCGAAGGGGCAAGCGGGCGGAACCACTCGCGCAACTTCACCTTCTTATTCAGCAACTCGCGCATGTCGGCGCGTCGCGGGTCGGCGATGAAACTGCGATTTCCCAGTGCGCGCGGCCCAAACTCCATCCGCCCCTGAAACCAACCGATAATCGCGCCGTCGGCGATCATCCGCGCGACACGCGGAAGCATCTCTTCGTCGGCGAGGGTTTCAAATTTCAAGCCCGCCGCGCGGAGCGCCGCCGCACATTCCGCCGAGCTGAACGACGGGCCGTAATAGGCGTGCTCCATTTGAAAACGGCGCGACTGCTTGAGCTTGTCGTGATAAACCAGAAGCGCCGCGCCGAGCGAGCAGCCCGCGTCGCCGGCGGCGGGTTGGACGAAGAATTTTTTGAATGGCGTCTCGGTCATGATGCGCCCGTTCATTACGGAGTTGAATGCGCACCCGCCCGCGAGACACAGATTATCTTCGCCGGTCTGCTCGTGGAGTCCTTCGAGTAAATGAAGCACCGTGTCTTCGAGGACGCGCTGCGCGCTGGCCGCGATGTTTTGATGTCGTTGACTCAAGTCTTCGTCGGGTTGGCGCGGCGGCCCCAGCGCTTTCGTCGCCTCTTCGCTGAACTGGTAGTGCTTAGCGAGATGGTGATCCAGCACGCGGATGTTGAGGTGAAAGTCGTGATTGCCGTTAACGGTCAGCACGCGCCGCGCGAAAAAGTCGTAGAACTCCGGCTCGCCGTAGGCCGCCAGTCCCATCACTTTCCACTCGTCGCCGCCGAACATGTCGAAGCCAAGAAAGTTAGTGACGGCGGAGTAAAACTGCCCAAGTGAATGTGGCAGCTTGATGCGCTTCAGAGGCTTGATGTTTCTGTCTTCGCCGCGCGAAAACATTGTCGTGGTGTCTTCGCCCGTTCCGTCCATCGTGAGAATCGCGGTGCGCTCGAACGGCGAGACGAAGAAGGCGCTCGCGGCGTGACATTGATGATGGTCTAGGAAGTGGAAACGAAAGTCGCTCGCACCGAAATGCTTACGAATGCGGCGCGGGTGGGCGAACATGCCCAAATAACTATCGCCGACCTGCTTCACCCCGCGATCCACGCGCGCCTTGAACATGTCGCGCGAGATGACGGCTGCCTTCAACGCCTGCATCGCCTTGTGCCGGAGCACCCACGGCTTCCAGTAGAGCGCGACGTGCGCCACGTCGCCGATTTTGATGCCGGCCTCGTCAAGGCAATACTGCATCGCCATGTAGGGAAAGCCGCTGTGGTGCTTGACGCGCGAGAAGCGCTCCTCCTCCGCCGCCGCGACTATCTCGCCATCACAAATGAGCGTCGCCGCCGAGTCACCGAGCGTGGTCAAACCCAAAATATACATAGGTGAAAAATGGAAATGGTGTGCGTCCGCCCCAGCGATCCTCTGTGTTATGGAAGCGACTTTGAGGGACTGATGACCCTACCAAACTTCAGCAAAAATGTAAAAGAAGCCGACCGTCGCGCGCCGGCCTGTAAGCGGCGAAGGGTGTACGTTTATCCGGCTCAACCTGAAGTCAAAACAACGTGTGTGTCCCCGCTATTCAGCTTCCGTCTGCTGCAGCCGTCATTTTTTATTGTTACCTTTTTACTTTTGCCTTTCCCTACCTGCCGCTTCGCGCAACACCTGTGCGAGTTTCTCCGCCTGCGCGGGCACGGTGTAGTACTGCAAGGCGTGGCGGCGCCCGGCCTCGCCCATTTGCCGGCGCAGCCCCGCGTCCGACAGAAGCGCTGATAGCGCATTGAACCACTCGTCCGGCGATGTCGCGCAGAAATGAGTCACGCCCGGTTCGCCGATTTCGGCGCAGACGCCGACCGGCGTCAGCACGTGCGGGATGCCGACGGACATGTACTGCACGGACTTAAAGCCCGACTTGCCTGCCGCCCACTCGCGCGGCGACGACCCGCCAATCACAATCGGGTACAGCCCGATGTCGAATGATTGAAAGTCGGCGATTTCGCGCGGCAAACTCCAGTCCAAGTTTTCGACCTCGACTCCCGGCACGCTTACGTCATTTCTGCCCGCGCCGATCACCTTCAGCCCGAAGCGATGGACGCCGGCGAGTCGCTGCAAAACGGGAAAGAGTGATTC
>JBPCPQ010000150.1:0-6221 GCA_050999015.1 Pyrinomonadaceae bacterium
CCGCGCAGTCGCGGCACCGCGACGTACTGGCAGTTGAGTTCGGGGAGCGCCGTCATGTCGCCCCAGAGTTTCTCGAACTGCGCGACGGGAAACACGTCTTCATGTCCATGACCCCAGCGCCGCTTCACGTCTTTCAGTGTGATGTAAGTCGGCATGCGCGCGGCAAGCGTTCGGATCGCCGTCGTGACCGCCGCTTCGTTGTTGAGTGAATCGCGCGTCAGGCCGAACACATTCAAGAGCGCGTCAATGCTCACCCACGTGGTCAGCGAGTTGTAATAGGAAAGCTCGAACTCAAGTTCCTCTTTCGGCATTGCCAAGCCTTCGACTAACCTGAGCCGCCCGTCCACGCGCGCGAGTCCGCCGCCGCGATCCTCCAAGCGGCGCGGAATCACCTCGACTGTCATCGCCGCGCCGCGCTCGATGTGCAGTCCGAGAAGCGCCGGTTCGACGTTCGCGCCGAGCGTGTCAATGTTGTGAACCATTAGGTAATCAAGTTGTGGTCGTTCTGCGAGCAAGCACGCGAGCGTGCCATTTCGCAGCATGTTCGGGACTTCGTACCAGTGGCCGACCGGGTGGAGACACTGGCTCGGCACGTTGCCGGTGTAGTCGCTCGCCTCGCCCGCGCTCTTTGCCCACGCGATCAACGCGGCGTGAAGGCTGGCGCGCACCTTCTGCGCTTGCTCGTCGAGAATCTGCTGCGGCATCTCCTCCCACGCGAAGCGCAAATCGCGCTCCGTCGGCACGAGCCGCAATCCAATCGCGCGCCCCGGTGAAAGAATCAACGGCCCCGCGTAGCCGTAGTTGTTTTCCGCTCGCAGGTACGATTCGATGGGCGCGTGCGTCAGGTAACTCGTGGTGAAGATGTGCGGCAACTCTCGCCCCGCGAGTCGCGCGGTGCGCCGACTCTTCGCAAGATGCGCCTCGATGAAACTGCGATGTCTGCCCGCGAGCTTGGCGAACGGGTGAAGAGCTTTCACCACGCCCGCGCCTTGCGTCCAGCGACTCCCGACGCCCGCCGCGAGCGAGACGACCGCGATTCGGCCTTCGCTCAACGCCCGCCTTCCGACCTCGCTCAAACTTTCCGGCAATTCACGCACGCCGTCGTAAACATCGCCCGGCTCGACATCGCGGATACGGCTGCTGACGGGCAGACGATTTTGCGCGAGTCCGATGCGCCCGTTGCGGAGGTCGCCGCGAATCTGCTCATGCTGCACGTTGTCAAAGCCGTTCGCTTCGAGAATTGAACTGAGGTCGCGCCCGCCTTCGTCTTCGAGCTTGACGCGCGGAATGAGTTGATCGAAGAGCGTCTGCACCATGCCGGCCAGTTCGGGGCGTGTGCGGCAGGCGGAGCCGAAGGCGTCGAGTTCCGAGCGGCGCGAGATGCTGAGGTGGCGCGGGTCTTGTCGCATCAAACGCGGCACCGTCATCACATAGTATCCCGGCGGGAGCGGGGCGGCGTCGGACGATAGCAATCCGGCAAACGTCCCGCGCTCGTTGATCGCAAAGTCGTAGACGACCGGCTCCATCGCAAACGGCAACGCGTGCTCGAAGCGTCGGCGCGCGTCCGCCATGATGCGCCCCAAGCTGTCCTGCGCTTCACGCTTTCGTTCGGGGCTGAAGATAAAACCCATGCCGCCGCCGGACATTCCGCCGAGCATCCAGAAGCCTTGAAAGTCCTGGCCGAATTCTTTCCGCACCTTGTCAATCAGCGTCTCGGTGTAGAGATTGCTCGCCCACGGAACGATTGTTTGGAGCGGGCCGAAAAAGTTTCGCGTCGTCGCCGCACCGATGCCCGCAATGTCTCCCTCTCTGAGGTGCAGGAGAATGTCGTCTAGAATGTGGTTGGCGTCTTGACGTGCATTCCACTCGGCTTCGGAGCGCAGCAGGTATTTCTCCGTGACCATCTCAAGGACGGGGCCGACGTTCTGCGCCATCCCGCCGTGAACAAGCACGAGGCTGTCCTGTAATTGCCGGCGAGTCTCAAGGGAGGCTTCCGATGAATCCAGAATGCGATGAGTCGGAAGCAGACGCCCGCGACTTATTCCGTATTCCGGGTCGCCTTCTTCGGCATTTTGTCCCTGAATCAACTTGATGCCGGGCCACACTCCGCCCGAATCCTGCCACCCGCCGCCAGAACCCGCCAGCCACTCGCCCAAAATCGCCCGCGCCGCGACGAGCCGACGTTCATTCTCTTCGAGAGGCCCGACGAGGTTACGCGCCTGCCCGGTCGCGCGCATGCAGACGGAAATGAGCGCGGCCAGCAGATTCGTTGAGACGGCGAGGCGCGAGCCTTTTGGGATGTTGTTGACGTTGCTAATTAGCTCAAGGCCGTGACCCGCGCCGACTAACCGGGCGAGCAAATCGCTGAGACTCTGCCCGGAGCCTTCGACGCCGGGCGGGACTAAACCCGACGCGATGAGCGCCGCTTTGAGTAGTCCAAGATAATCGCGGGCGAAGTCGAACACTTCGCCGAGGTCTGTGATGTCGGCCGGCGTTGTGAGATCAACGCTGACGAGCCGGAGGACAGGTTCATCAATCACTCGCAGGTAAGCCTCGACGGGCGGGCGCGGAACAGCGTCGCGCCCACGCACGCCCAAATCAATCGAGACGTTGAGGACGCGCGCGCCTTCCGGGAAATCCATGCCGAGAAAAAAGATGTCGCTCCACGCGCTGTGCGTTAAGTCCATCCGCACCGACGTTGATTCTTTGAGGACGGGGAACGACGATTCTTCTGAGAGCCGCAACTTGAGTTCCGGGCGCACGCGCAACGGTTGGTCGCCCGGATGCCCGACGCGGAACATCCACTGGTTGCCGCGAACCGAGCGCACGCTGCGTCGCACTTGATTAGCTAAGGTCTGAAACGCGACGCGGTGGTAAGCGGCGGCGAGCGCGCTCGACAGTGCGTCGCTGGGGCCATCGTGAGCTTGGGTTTTCAGAAACAGGTCTATCGCCTCCTCGAAGCGGCGCTCAAGAAGGTGCGTGTATCCTTCAAACGGAATGCGTCCGTTGGCTGGCAATTCCCGTTTGTCGGGCAGGTGAAAGCGGTTGATCGCGTAGAGAAAAAAGCACGCCCGCACGCGCTCGTAGAGGTTCTCGCTTTCGTGCCGAAACGATTCCAGACGCGTACACTCTTCGAGCAGTTGAGCGACCGAGGCCGACGCGCAGTATGAGTCGAGCGAGCGGTTGCGAACTTCGGAATCGGCGGCGGTGATGATGTCAGTCAGGTGCTCAGGCATGCGCTCTTTCCTACTCATCCGCCGCCCCGCTCATCTCACGCTGCGCCAGCAATTCACAAAGGCCGGTCAACACTTCGTCGCGATCCCGTCCGCTGAGCGCGAGGGCGAGTTGCGCGGTGAGCAGTCCGTAGCGAACATCAACCGGGTAGCGGCGCCCCCTTGTTTCGAGCGCGAGGTAGCGCTCGCGCTTCGCCAGTTGGTCGAGCACCGGGGAGAGTTGGATGTTAGCGTCGCCGCGATGCGCCGCGACGTGAGTGCCGAGAATCTCCATCGCCGTCGGCGTGAGGACGTGCATGCCAAAGAAACAGAGATAGTGTCCGCTGCGCAAACCGGCGATCATCAGCGTTTGCTCGGCCTCCGTCGGCGTCGGCTTTTCGACGACCCGCTCGATCTGGTAAAGCCCGCTTTTACCCTTGAGGCGCTGACCGCCGACCGCGCCGAAGTACGGCAGAAGATTTTCGCGCGTCGGCTGCACGCCCGACACGGCGCACGACTCGCGGCGCGCGACCTCGATTATTTGCTCGGCGCAACTCTTCGTGTTGCCGCTGATATAGACGTGATCGCCGATCATGTGGAGAAACGATTCTTCACCGACAAATTCGCGCGCGCAGGAAACGGCGTGGCCGTAACCGCGCGGCTCATTCTGCGCGATGAACGAGAGTCGCCCGGCATGCCCCCCCGCCGCCTGCCGGTAGGCGTCCTCGTCGCCGGGGGCGACGACCACACAGATGTCTTCAACCCCGGCACCTATCGCCTCTTCGACGATGATGTTGAGCAGCGGCTTTTGGTCGCCGTCCCGATCCACCAAAGTCTGTAGAGGCAGCGTCCGCTGATTTCTCGCGGCGGCGGTGATAACCGCTTTCGTGATTTTCATATTTGTTAATTGTTCGGGCGTGCGGATTGAACCCCAAGCTCTGCGGCCTGAGCGTCACACTATCCTAAATCGAAATCCGAAAGAATGGAAAACATTGGCGGAAAGCGATGAAAGGTAAGCGTGCCTGCGCTTCTCCACCTTTTTCCCTTTACGCCTTTCCCCATTTCCCCTCCTTCGTTCCTCTTACTTCATTTGTGTTGACAATGAATTTTTGAGGGTGAATACTGTGCCCATCTGTAAGTTTTCATCTCACTCGCGCTAAGATATTAGCCGAATGTAAGTTAATTCTTGAAAGTGCGGCGGGCGCAGGCTAGTGAAAAAGCCGGCTGATGAGTGCGGAAGCGCCGGCGTAAAATGACATCAGGACGCATATCTAAGGGGAAAGCTCTTCGCCGGTACTACCCGTGAGGCATACCGAGTAAATCCCGAAGCAAGCCTTTGCGACATTTTATCGCTCCTTACTCGCCCTGATTTCCTTCCGCCGCGCACGTTACTTATCAGCGATCATTTCATCCGAAACGAGATGTGCAATGCTTCACCGAGTCCGTGCCCGGAAATCTTTTAACCTGTTTCTTCTCTCCCTGATTGTTTGCTCCGCCGCACTCGCGCAGGAACGCATCAGTGTCCGGCCCGCCGCGACCACACCGCTTTCAATAACCGACAGCACGCGAGAGCGCGACGGCTTAACGGGGCCGGTGCGTCGGGTGCGAACCGAGTTGGCAAAGATCGTCGTCAAGTCCGGCCAACGCGTCGAGGGCGAGCGTATTCTGCTCGAAACGACCGCGTATGATTTGAAAGGTCGCAGAGTCGAGAACGCCTTTTACCCAATTGACGAAGGCTCGATGATTGGCAAGGAAGAATACACGTATGACGACAAAGGCAACGTGACCGAGAAAATCCTGCGCGAAGATTCCGGCTCGGTGATTGGCAAGGAAGAATACACATACGAATTTGACGCGGTGGGCAACTGGACGAAAATGACCACGTTGATCGCGGTAGTTGAGGACGGGAAGGTCAGCTTTGAGCCGACCGAAGTAACTCGCCGCACGATCACATACTTCTTCGACCACAATACGGCCCCCGCTACTCAACCGGCATCCGCGTCGCGTCCAACGCCGCCCACGCTCGATTCCGCCGGCGAAACCGAAGCGGCTCCGACTTCGACGGAAGATCAAACAGGCGCACCGCAAGAGCGCGCGGCGCGAGGCACTTCCGTGTCGTCACGGACGATGCCGAATCTGGCTTACGCAAATGAGGGCGCTCCGTGGCTCGACCCTGTCGTCCCCGCACTCCGCGACGACAACGCACAGAGCACAACTGATCCGAAGGTTCCGGTTCGCATCGCCACCGACGCCCCGGCTCTCAACATAGCGCCGGGGCGAGCCGACGGCAAACTTTTGCTCGGCACGCCGCTCAGCCTTCCGAAGCCCGTCTACCCAGACGCCGCCCGGCAGTCGCGTCTGACCGGGGCGGTGGCCGTTGAGGTGGTCGTTGACGGAAAAGGTAACGTCATCGCGGCGCGCGCCGTCAGCGGCCACGCCCAATTGCGCAGCGCAGCAGTTGAAGCCGCGCGGCAAGCCGTCTTTTCACCCACACTCGTCGCCGGCCAACCGACAAACGTGGTTGGAATCATTAATTATTCGTTCACGTATGTGAAGTAGATGAAGCTTTAACTTTCTTTCTTCGGTTGTTCAGCCTCACTATTACTGCGCGCGAAATCGGGAGGTGTCAGAGTGCAGCAGAATCACCCCATGATGCTGTCGGGAAATCTTAACGGATACACTTTGTCGGATGCAGTCGGCATGTTGCACCATCAGGGCGCGACCGGGCGCTTGACGGTCAACTACCCGAAAACGCCGGGCGCTTTCCACTTCAAAAACGGCAAACTGCTGGACGCGCAGATCGGCGCGCTCTTCGGCTTCCAAGCCGTCCATATGGTGATGTCGCTTCCCGCCGCGTCGTTCGACTTCGAGCCGCTCATCGAGTCGCAACGTCAAACCATCACCGAATCATCGCAGGACTTAATTTTCGATTTTCTGCTCAAACCTTCTGCGAGTCAGCCGCACCACACTGCCGAAGAGATGAGCGCGCCGATCATCGGGCCACTCGCC
>JBPCPQ010000348.1:0-7970 GCA_050999015.1 Pyrinomonadaceae bacterium
TCGACGCCTTCGTAGATTTCGCGGAGCGGTAGTTCGCACGCGATTGAACCTAACCGCAGTGCGGCTTCCGGGTCGTTAACGGCGCGCTCAAGCCAATTGCCGTCCGGCTGCTTGGTGCGCTGTGTGACGTGCGGGCGATCCTGGGCGATCAGCAGGTATTCGGCGAAGGACGGGATTGATTTATACCACTCGAACTTGGTGCCACGGTCATAGGCTTCGCTCGTCGGCGAGAGCACCTCGATGAGCAGGGTAGGATTGACGAGCGCGTCGAGACCGTTAGTGTGGTGAAACTGCGCTTCGCCGCAGACGACGCTCACATCAGGGTAACGGTAGGGCGGCGCGGCGGGGACGACCACCGCGATGTCGCTTCCGTAAACCCGGCAATCTCCCTCGGACAGTCGGCGCCGTAAATTGAAGATTAGGTTTGAAGCAATCTCCCCGTGCTGGCGGCTGCCGCCGGACATCAGGACGATCTCGCCGCCGCGGTACTCGAAGCGGCGCTCCGACGTCCGCTCCAAAGCGAAGTATTCTTCCAGCGTGAAGTACAGATGTGATTGAGGTTGTGCCGACATCACGCCCCCGGATTCAACAATAACCATTTCGCCGCTTCCGCAAGTGAAGTTGTTGACGCGCCATTGTGTTCGCCACGCGGTTCATTTGCAAGCCGGTTCTTCCTGCCGGGAGAGAGTCAACCGTCCGTCACATCTCCTGCAGCCGTTCGGCGGCTCAGGATTGCCAGCGGGTGGTCGCAGCCGTTACATTATAGTCGTTTGCCTATGATCGCTGATTGATGCTGGGAGTGTGAGGCTCCCGTGCCCGCACGAGGAAAGCGTCTGAAGGCGATCAGCCTCCATTAGTAACTGATTGATCCGCATGACTCCGATCAACACCGCCGCCCTGATCAATCTGCTCGGCTTCACGACGGGCGTCGCGCTCTACGCGATGCTGTTGTTCACGGTGCTGCGCCGCCCGGCGCGCGGCGCGCGGTTCACCGAGGCGGACGCAGACAACGGCGCGTTGCCGCGTTTGTCGGCGAACGCTTTGCTGCTGGCGACGGCGGCGCTCGGCTTGGTGTGGAACGTCGGGGCGCTGGCGAGTTACGGCGTGAAAGATTTCGGCGTCGCGGAGCCGCACCCGCTGCTCGTCGCCCTGTCCTTCGCCGCGCTCGGTTTTCTTCCGGCGGTAGTCGTGCATTCGGCTTTGCAAAGCGGGGGGACGAAAATCGAAACGAGCGGCGCGCGTTGGATTACTATTTCTGCTTACGGTCTCAGCGCGGTGGCTGCCGCGATGCACTTTTACGCCGCGCTACTGACGCGCGCGGGGTTGTCGAACGGGGCGCTCAGAATCCTGACAATTGGTTATGTCGTTCTAATCCTCGCGCTCTTTCTTTCGACGCGCCGGCAGCCCGGCTGGAAGCGCGCCGTGTGGGCGAGCGCGCTCGCGGTCTTCGCTGTTTCGGCGCTGCACCTCAGCCAGCATCATTACGGCGGCCCTGAAAGCTGGCCGATTGAACTGCTCGGCCATCACGCCAGCTTGCCGCTTGCGCTCGCGATTCTTTATCAAGATTACCGGTTCGCTTTCGCTGACATTTTCCTCAAGCGGGCGCTCTCGCTGCTCTCGGTCGTCGCGCTCGCGTTCGGCCTGTACGTCGCGGCGGCTTCGCCGCTGTTGGAGATGCGCGACGCGGCGGGGCAGACCGACCCGCGCGCCGTCGGCGTCCTGCTGGGTCTGTGGGTGATGACGGCGCTGCTCTACCCAGCACTGAATCGCGCGGCGGTGTGGTTCGTTGACACGATTGTGCTCAGACGCGCCAACTACCGCGAGATGCTGGCTGAACTGGCGCGTCGCATTGGGGCAAAGGAATTAACCGACAACGTGCTTGATGAAGTCTGTCGTGCGCTGGAGCCGGCACTGACGGCGCGCGAGGTTCGATGGGAGAAAAGTCTTGCGGGGGCGGACGCGGACGGTGATTTGCCGTTAAGACTTGACGCTGTGCTAGCCGCGCGAATCTGCGATCCGTCATCCGCCAAAGATGCGGTGACGCTTCAGCCACCACGCCCGCCCGAGGTGCCGGCGGCGATTTGCGTGCCGACGACCGAGCCGCCGTATTTCACGCTCATCGTCGGCGAGTTGGCCGGCGGGCGTCGCCTTCTGTCCGACGACATCGAGATGCTGGAATCGGCGGCGCTGATGGCGGCGCGGCGCATTGACGCCATCCGGGTCGCGCACGAGCGTTGCGAGCAAGTCTCGCGCGAACAGGAAATCAGCAAGCTGGCGACCGAGGCGCAACTGCGTGCGTTGCGCGCGCAGGTCAATCCGCATTTTCTCTTTAACGCGCTGACCACGATTGGCTATCTCATCAAAGCCGCGCCCGACCGCGCGCTCGACACGCTTCTGAAACTGACCGACTTGCTGCGGCGCGTGCTGCGCTCGACGGATGAGTTCGTGACGCTCGGCGAGGAATTGAAACTGATCGCGTCGTATCTCGACATCGAGCGCGCGCGTTTCGAGGAGCGCCTGCGCGTGCGCGTTGATGTGTCGCCGGAGTTGCTCAACGTGCGCATCCCTTCGCTGTTAATCCAGCCGCTCGTCGAGAACGCCATCAAACACGGCATCGCACCTTTGCGATTCGGCGGTAAGGTCACAATCTCGGCGGGCATCGAGACGGTACGCGCCGGAGCCGGGGCGCTCGCCGCGCCGGGTGAAGTCCTGTGTGTCGCGGTGCGGGACACGGGCGCGGGCGCGAGTGAAAATGAACTGTCGCGCGGACGTCGTCGCGGCTTCGGCCTCAGCAGCATCGAGGAACGCTTACGCTGTTACTGTGGGGAAGCCGGTTCTTTAGACATCACCGCCGCACCGGGAGCAGGGATGTGCGTTGAGATTAGAATGCCGCTGGTGATGTCATCCGTTGCGCGGCCATCAGCGGAAAGAATCGGGGCGACGGAAGAGATGAGAGAAGGGCGGGGGGCATGAGCGCGAAGATTCGTGTGGTGATTGCGGACGACGAGCGTCCGGCGCGCTCGTTTCTCGCTGCCGCGCTGCGCGCTTTTGAAGACGTAGAGATTGTCGGCGAAGGGGAGACCGGCACCGAGGCGATTGAAATAATCGAGCGCGAGCGTCCCGACCTCGCGCTGCTCGATTTACAGATGCCCGAAATTGACGGTCTCGGCGTGGTTCGCTTACTCAAACGAAACACGATGCCGCTCGTCGCGTTCGTCACCGCTTACGACGAATACGCGGTGCGCGCCTTCGAGTTGAACGCGGTGGACTATCTTCTGAAGCCGGTGGACGGGGCGCGTCTGCGCGAGACGCTCAACCGCGTGCAGGAGCGACTCGAACACGCCGACGCGGCGCGCGACGAAATGCACGCGGCGAGCTTGCGGGCGGCGGCGAGTGATTACGAGTCGGCCACCCGCCCGGCGTATCTCGAACGCATCCCGGTCAGGCAGCGCGACGAGATTTTAATTCTGCCGGTCAGAGACATCGCTTCAATCGTCGCCGACGGCGAGTTACTTCATTTGACGAACGCGCGGGGCGAGCGCCACACAATCAACTATCGTCTGAAGGAACTCGAAGCACGTCTCGACCCTGCGCTATTTGTGCGCCTTGCGCGCGGCACGCTCGCCAACCTCGAAATGATCTCCCGCATCAGCCCGATGCCCGGCGGCACCTACCTCGTGACGCTCTCCAACAACCAGCAACTGCCCGTCAGCCGCCTGCAATCGCGCGTGCTCCGCGACCAGTTGCTGCGTTTATAAGCAGTGGTTAAGCCCGATCCGCTCCGAGCCGTGCGGGTCGTAAGAACAATCTTCAAGCCGTCAGACAATCGCCTCACCGCCGCAACCGCTCATTACCCTAATCCTACCGCCCGACTTCGCATTCCGACAGTTCACTGAAAAAAGACTGCGCGCAAGAATCCTAAGCTCTACTATCGTCCGCTTTACCGGGAGCCGTTCCATTCGTCTGGCGCAGCCTGCGGTTAAGTGTATTTTGCAGGAGATGCTCATCGCGGATTACCCGCAAGACGGTAACAACATATTTCATAGGGAGTAATGATCTTGATGCGAAGTGTTAGGGGTGCGGCCTGTGTGCTGATGGTGTCGTGGCTGATGTGTCTGCCAATCAACGGGCTTACGCAGCAGCAGGACGGAGGGACACTGCGGGGCGTCATTAGCTATGAAGCGAGCGGCGACGCGCTGCCGGGCGTGTCGGTGCAGATTGTGCAACTGCGGCGCAACGTCGAGACCGGCGACGACGGCGCTTACGAATTTCCTAACGTCCCGCCGGGAACGTACACGGTGACGACGCATCGCGAGGGCATTCCCGACGTGGCGCGGACGATTACGGTCGAGGCCGGCGTGACGGCCACGCTTGATTTCAGTTTGCGGCTCACGGGTTTGCGCGAGCAGGTGACAGTCACCGCTTCGGGCGTTGAGGAATCAACCTTCGAGTCGTTCAAGGCAGTCAACTCGGTCAACGCGCTGACGCTCACGGAGGAAAGCCACCCGTCCATCGGCGAAGTCTTGGAGAAGGAGCCGGGCGTGGCGAAGCGATCCTTCGGCCCCGGCTCCTCGCGCCCGGTGATTCGCGGCTTCGACGGCGACCGCGTGCTCGTTCTGAAAGACGGCATCCGCACCGGCTCGCTCGGCTCACAATCGGGCGATCACGGCGAACCCGTTGACGTGCTCTCACTCGAACGGCTCGAAGTCGTGAAAGGGCCGGCGACGCTGCTCTACGGCTCGAACGCCATCGGCGGCGTCGTCAACGCGATCACCCGCGACGAACAGTCGAGCCATGAGGGCTGGCGCGGGTATCTCTCCGCGCTCGGCGGCTCGAACAACAATCAGGCGGGCGCGAGCGCGGGCGTCGAGTACGGCTATAAAAACTTCCTCTTCTGGGGACACGGCAGCGGACAGCGCACCGGCGACTATCATACCCCGCTCGGAAGAATCCCAAACTCCAAATCGCGCGTCGGTAACGGCGAGGGCGGCTTCGGCTACTTCGGCGACAAAGCGTTCTTCAGTGCCAGCTACAATTACGACAACCGGCGTTACGGCATCCCGTTCGCCGCTCAGTTTGAGGCCGAGGAGGAGGAAGAATCCGAGTCGCGCGCGGCGTCATTGAAAGGGCAGTCTCTCACGCCGCGCCGGCTTGAGAACGAGGAAGAGGCGGAGCAGATTGATCTCGACATGCGCCGCCACAACTTCCGCGTGAGCGGCGGATTCCGCAACGTCGCTTCGTTCATTTCGGGGATGCGCGCGACGTTCGATGTCAGCGACTACCAGCACCGGGAACTTGAGGGCGAAGAAGTCGGCACCACCTTTGACAACAAGACATATTCGTACCGCACGCAGTTTGACCAGAAAAAATTTCAACGCCTCACCGGGCGCTTCGGCTTCGAGGGCTTTAACCGCGACTACGAGACCGTCGGTGCTGAAGCTCTCATTCAGGGGCCAGTCAGCCAGCGAATGTTTTCGGTGTTCGGACTTGAGGAAATTGATTTCGAGCGCGTCAAATTTCAGTTCGGCGGGCGCGTCGAGACGAATCGCTTTCGCCCGACCGACCCGAATTTACCGAACCGTAATTTCACGGGCTTTTCGGGCGGCGCGGGCGTGCGCTTCGGCCTCTACGACGGCGGCGCGCTCCTCTTCAACTACACGCACTCGTTCCGCTCGCCCGCGCTCGAAGAGTTGTACAATTTCGGCCCGCACATCGGCACGCTCACTTTTGAGGTAGGCAATCCAAATCTCCGGCGCGAGCGTAGCGACGGATTAGACTTCTCCTTCCGCCACCTGACGCGGCGCGTGCGCGTCGAGGCGAACGTCTTCAATTATCAGATTAAAGATTTCGTCTTTCTCGCGCCGGTGGACGAGGATGGCGACGGCGCGGTTGACGTTGAAGACGGATTGCCGGTGGCGGAATATCTGCAAGGCGACAGCCGCTTTATCGGCGCGGATGTCGCCGTCAATTTCGACGTCAATGATTATTTCAGCGTCAACTTAGGAATGGACGTGGTGGACGCGCAGTTGAAAAACGGCGACACGCCGCTGCCGCGTATTCCTCCTTTGCGCGGGCGTATTGGCTTGGAGGCGCGCTACAAAGGATTCTCCTTCCGCCCCGAAGCGGTGCTGGTGAAAGATCAGGATGAAGTCTTTTCGGTTGAAACGAGAACCGCCGGCTACGCGGTTTTCAACGTGCTCGGCTCCTACACCATCGCGCGGCCCCGCTACGCGCACGTCTTCTCCGTCAACGCCTTCAACCTCGGTGACCGCCTCTACCGCAACCATCTTTCGTTCATTAAAGAGTTAGCGCCGGAGATCGGTCGCGGCGTGCGCGTCACATACACCGTGAGGTTTTTCTGATTGCGTGTCAGAACGGATTCTCGATTGAGGCGAGTACTGATCTATGTGCAGAACACACCAAGATACCGAGTGCGTTCGGGAGGCAGGTCAGTACCGGGAGCGGTAGCGACCGGGTTCCGGGTCAGCGTCACACCCCGGTCGCTCGCCGTTCCCGGCACTGACAAATCCAAATCTTGGTATGCGCGGCATATAGAGGCAGCGCGGGACTTAATTGCGAATGGCCGAGCGTGCAGGAGAACATCTCCCGCACGCTCGGCCTTTGCGTCCTACAGTTGACGAGTGCTTCTATTTGATCTTCGACGTTTCGACGCGCGCCCCGCCGCAAGGCTTCGACTCGTCCGTTCCGAGCACGAGCACGATCATGCGGTCGGGCACACCCTTGCCATCGCCCGCCGCACTCACCTCCAACTCGACTTCAATTCCGGCGGCCACCGGGTGCGTCGTCTTGATCCAATACTTTCCCGGTTCCAAGTCTCTGACCATGAACCCGCCCGTTTCATCGCTGCCGGCGCTGGCGACAAGTTTCCTGTCCGACTTGCTGAGGATTGCGATGTCCACGCCGGAAAGCGGCTGCCGCTCCCCCTGATTCTGCATCAGTGCTTTACCCACGACATTGCCTTTGACCTTTAAGGCTTTGAGCTTGCATTTATCGTCGGCGGAAACAACTGGGGGAGTCGCCAATAAGAGCAACGAAAGAGTGAGAACAGAGAAGCTAAGACAATATCTCTGACACCTCCCGGCGCGCGGCAGCGTAGCGGATAAATGTTCCGTCAAAATCGGCGAGCGAAGAAAGCGCAGGTGCGATTGAAGGTCGGTCATGATGTGGCCTCTCACGGTAATGAGTTGTTCGAGCGTGATGCTTCTACTTCAAGCCGCCACCGGTGTCAATCCGGGCGTCGCGATTCTTCACGCCATAAGATTCACACGCTCCTTTGAACTTCGCTCACCAACTGCCCGTCTTTAAGTGCGATCACGACTTCGACATCCCTCTCAACCATGAAAGTGTCGAAGGCCGCGCCTTCGACGGCGGCTGTCAGTTCTGTGTGCAGTCCGCGCGCGCCGGTGCCGCGCCGTACGCAGCGCGTGATGATGTGATCGAGCGCTGCTTCTGTCACCGTGAGCTTCAGATTCTCGCCGCTGAACTCGTTGATGAACTGTGGCAAAACATTCTCGGTCAAAATCTGCCGCAGCGTCTCCGCCGGGAGCGGCGGGAAACTGACGATTCGTGAGAACCTGCCGATCAACTCCGGCAGAAAGCCGAACTTCTGAAACGAGCCGACCTCTTCGATTGTGAGCGCCGCCAAATCCGCGCCGCCCGCGCTGCGAAAGCCGATGCCGGAACGGTCGGAGCGCAGCAACTCGTCGAAGCCCGAGAACGCGCCGCACGCGATAAAGGGAATGTCGCGGGTGGACATCTGTGCGCGGTAGCCGTACTCGGAAAATCCGTAGTCCATCGGCACGGCGACCTCGCTGCCGTGCAACATCGTCAGCAACTCGCGCTGCACGCCGTAACCGGAAACGTCTTTCGTCGTGCCCTGACCGGCGAAGCGGGCGCTGCTGCCGGAGGAGGCGATCTTGTCGAACTCGTCGAGGCACACCACGCCGCAC
>JBPCPQ010000280.1:0-1742 GCA_050999015.1 Pyrinomonadaceae bacterium
CCGCGAGCGTCCGCGCACCGTCATGCTCGTCACACACGACATCGAAGAAGCCGCGCAACTCGCCGACCGCGTGGTTGTTCTTTCGGAGCGCCCCGCGCAGATTCGTTGTGAGTTGCGCCTTCAAGCGCCGCGCCCGCGCGACCTGACGCACCCGGAAGTGGTCGAGGCGACGCATCGCATTTTGAGCGAGCTTGGGTTAGAGCATGACACAGAAAATGCGTTCGCAAATGTTTAGAGCACTTTTCGACTGGACGTTCGGCTGGGAGCGCGGGCATCCTGCCCGCCAACGAGCCGTTAGGCGAGTCAAGCTATTCGCGCTGGCGCGCTCATGGCAGGCGGGACGCCTGCGCTCCCAGCCGTACACATTCGCTAATTGAGGAGTTGACATGCTTCGTTCGACAACAGCGCGCGTGGCACTCGGCGTCGTTATTTTAATCGCGGCGCTCGGGCTGCTCAGGTTCAAGCCGTGGCAGCGCGGCAGCAGTTCACGCGACACGGCCAGCACGCCGAATCAGCCGCGACAACAATTAGCTGTCGGTTTTCTGCCGGTGACGTGACACCTGACGTGCCCGGTCACGGACTACGCATCCAAGACCAGCACGGCGACTCGGTTCGAGTCGCAACGGTTCACGGATTTTCCGACAATCGTCGAGACCGTCAAGGGCGGGCGCTTGGAAGCGACGTTCATGATCGCGCCACTCGCGATGAAGTTACGCGAGCAGGGCGTGCCGGTGAAGATTGTTTACCTCGGCCACCGCGACGGCTCGACCGTGATGGTGCAGAAAGATTCTCCGGCGAAAGATTTGCGCGATTTGCGCGGGAAGACGTTTGCGATTCCAAGCAAGTACAGCAACCAGTACCTCGTCATTCGCAAGCTGATGGACGATCAGGGCGTGAAGCCGGAAGAGATTAACTTCGTCGAGTTGCCGCCGCCGGATATGCCGGGCGCGCTCGCCGTGAAAGCCATTGACGCATACTTCGTCGGCGAGCCGCACGCCGCGAAAGCCGAGTTGGACGAATCGGGGCGCGTCCTTTATCACGCGAAAGACATCTGGCCGCGCTTCATCTCGTGCGTGCTCGTCGTGCATGAGAAGCTGATCCGCGAGCGCCCCGAAACCGTGCGTGATCTGGTGCGCGGCATCGCCGAGAGCGGCGAATGGGCCGAACAACATCGCCTCGAAGCGGCGAAAGTGGCTGCGCCTTATTTTCGTCAGGATGAAAAGGTCGTGCGCTATGTCTTGACGCAGCCGCCGGATCGCGTCAGCTATCGAATGCTGACGCCGACCGACGAAGACCTTCAGCAAATTCACGACATGGCGATTAAGGCGGGCATCCTCGAAAAGCCGATTGCGATGAAAGACCTGATTGACCGTCAGTTCATTCCCGAAGACATTAAGCCGGCAGACATCACTGTTCAAGCATCGAGCGGCGCACAGTAGAGTTGCCGGGCGTCAGCATTAGACCGAGATGTTCCAGTTCGCACTGACTCGCCAGCAGCAATTCTGCTTGATCGTCATGTTGACCCTCGCTGCGACGTGGTTTGATCTTCCACACGCGCGCGCACAACAAACTCCCCGCACATCAACGTCCGCGCCGCCCGCTTCAACACAACAACCAACGCGCACCGGCCGCTCTTACGGCGGAACTGATCCCGTCAAGCGCCCGCCGCCATCCGCTCCGCAGAGCCAGTCGCCTGTCACCTTCACCGACATCACCACGGGGAGCGGCATCAGGTTCAAGCA
>JBPCPQ010000315.1:0-1632 GCA_050999015.1 Pyrinomonadaceae bacterium
ACTTCGTCGCTCCCCTTTTCGACTAAAACTTTCTTTGTGCTCATCGCGTGAATTTCACTTTCCTGTGGTCAGAAGTGGTCTGACCGGCAACAACGACAAAAGCCGTCTCATCCGTGAAGGACAAAACGGCTCTTCGTTTCATCTCCCTTCGACGGTGCTAACCGTATCAGGTTCAAAGGGTCTCCTGATTGCGGATTGTGGATTGCGGAATGCGGATTGATGAAGAGGCTCTTTCCGTCTTCACAATCCGCTTTCCGACATCCGTAATTCACAATTCGAGGACTCTCAGCCCGACGCTTTCGCGGCGTCAAGGCTCCCCCGGAAATCTGCGTTCGATAGATTTTCAGATTCGCCGACAGAAAGCAAACGACGTAAGGTCACGATAGCTTATGCGTTGCTTTACCGCTTTTCACTTCTATCTTTTTACTTTCGCCCCGTCGCTCACCCGCCGATCAGACTCATCGTGCGCGCGGGTTGCTCAAACACGGCGTCGTTGATGTAGTGGCGCGGCTCTTTTTTCATCACGACGCTGCGGATGTACTCAATGATCTCGGCGCGCGAAGCATTACTTCTCACAACGTCGCGCAGAGAGTGTTCAACTTTCGAGAAGAGGCACGTTCTGATTTGCCCGTCGGCGGTCAAGCGAATGCGCGAGCACGCGCCGCAGAAGGCTTCCGTCACCGGCGCGATGATACCGATCTCGCCGGGCGCACCGTCGGCGAAGCGATAGCGAGTCGCGGTTTCCGAGCCGCGCTCGCCGCGAGTTGCGACGAGCGGGAAACGATGTCCAATCATTTCTCGGATTTCGCGCCCCGACACTACATCCGCGCGCGACCAGTCGTGGCCGGAACCCAAAGGCATAAACTCGATGAACCGCATCGAGATGTCGTGCTCGCGGGCGAACGCCGCCATATCCGCGACCTCAGTTTCGTTATATCCGCGCACAATCACGGCGTTGACTTTGATCGGCACGAGGCCAACATGTCGCGCCGCGCTGATGCCTTCGAGCACGCGGTCGAGCACGTCAACACCCGTCATCTTTTTGAAGACTTCCGGCTTGAGACTGTCAAGACTAATGGTGATGCGGTCGAGGCCGGCGTCCTTCAAAGCTTGTGCGCGCTCCGGCAAAGAAAAGGCGTTGGTCGTCAGCGCGAGGTCATGCATGCCGGGAATCGCGGAGATTTTACGAACCAGAGTCTCGATGTCGCGCCTTAGCAGCGGCTCGCCACCTGTCAAACGAATCTTTTCAATGCCGAGCGAGACGAATATCTCCGAGACGTACTCGATTTCCCCATACGACAGCATCATCTCCTTCTGCGCCGAGGGCGGCTCGCCGTGAGGCAGGCAGTAGAAGCAGCGGAAGTTGCACCTGTCCGTCACCGACACGCGCAAATCGCGTATCGCCCGTCCGTATGAATCTGTAAGCGGTGCGTCAGACATTCAGCTAATCATCATTTTCGCGCGCAGGTTTGGTTTCGACTGATGATACGCCGCGCCAGACTTGCCTGCCAAGTGGCGATTAGTATCACGGAGTTTAGGCGAAAGCTGTTGATGCCGGAGTTGGCTCGGCAATCCTCTCTGTTTCGCCGTCGGGTTCCTGCTCGAGCAGAGTGCGCGCGTTGCGTTGGAGTC
>JBPCPQ010000006.1:0-3711 GCA_050999015.1 Pyrinomonadaceae bacterium
GATCATAGAATTGACCGTCGTCAAGTGAAGCGAGTATCTGAGGCTGCGAGTGCGTGTGGCACTCGAAGTTCGGAGTAAGGCTGCTCGTCACGGCGACGCGCTCGCGCTGCGGGCAGGCGGGCGAGGCGAGCATCCCGGTTTCAGGATCAATCTCGACGAAGTTAATCCCGGCGGGTTGTTCGAATTGTTCCCCACCCAACTCCGGACGCAGATCAATCGCGCCCTTCACAAATTCCAACCACGCCGGCAGCGCGCTCTCCGCGCCGGTCAGGCAGAGTTCTTCATTATCATCAAAGCCAACCCACACGACGCACACCAGATTAGGCGTGTAGCCGACGAACCAACCGTCGCGTGACGTTCCGGTTTTGCCCGCAATCGCGGTGTTCTTAATCGCCCCGTTCGCCGCGCGCGCCGTGCCCCCCTTAATCACGCCGGTCAGCATGTCCGTCAGCATATACGCGGTTGAGGGACGAACGACTTGCCGCGTCACCGCGACGTGTTCATTGCCAGAGTCGAGGATTGAATCATCCGACGCGCGTGCGATGACAATCGGTTTGACGATCTGGCCGCCGTTCGCCAGCGCGGTGTAGGCGACGGCAATCTCAAGTGGCGTCGCCTCGGTCGTGCCGAGGGCGAGCGACGGGTAGGCTTCAGGTTTCGGCAGACCGAATTTTTCCGCGAGCGACGCGACACGCGCGAGACCCGTCCGCATCGCCACGTCAACCGTCACGACGTTGAGCGAGCGGATGAGCGCCGTCCGCATCGTCACGTCACGCATCGAATAGACGTTGCCGTAATTCGCCGGCTTGTATGTCGCGCGCCGGTCGTACTGAAAGACGCGCGGCGCGTCCGTATACGTCGAGACGGGCGAGAGGCCGCTTTCGAGCGCGGCGGCGTAGACGAAAGGCTTGAAGACTGAACCCGGCTGGCGGCGCGCGTCCGTCGCGCGGTTAAGCTGCGACTCGGCGTAGCTCTCGCCCCCGACCATCGCCAGCACATGACCGTTGCGCGGATTGAGCGCGACGAGCGCGGCCTGCGGCTTGCGCTGTCCCTTGTAAATCTTTTTGAGTTTCTCCAACTGCCGACTGACTGACGCTTCGGCGAGTTGCTGCAATTCCATGTCGAGCGTCGTGTAAACAGCCTGACGCTCAACTGCGGTGTCTTCTCCTGCAGTCCCGAAGCGCGATTCGATGGCGCGGTTGACGTAATCGATAAAGTAGGGCGCGGTGGCGTTCGCGGTGTGGTCGGCGGGGACGACGGCGACGGGTTCGCGCGAAGCGACGGCGGCATCTTCGGCGGTGATTGCGCCGTCGCGCAGCATCGCGTCAATCACGGTGTTGCGTCGTGCTCTCGCTCTTTCGGGATGACGGTCGGGCGCGTAATGAGCGGGGCTTTGAATCATCCCGGCGATTGTCGCGGCTTCGGCGAGCGAGAGGTCTTTTAACTCTTTGCCGAAGTAAATGCGCGTCGCCTGCCCGACGCCACGCACGCCGACGCTGCCGCGCTGTCCGAGATAAATCTCGTTGCAGTAAAGAGCGAAGATGTCTTCTTTCGACAGGCGACGTTCGATCACGCTGGCGATGACGGCCTCGTTGAACTTGCGGCGCAGCGTGCGCTCCGGCGTCAGATACGTGTTCTTGACGAGTTGCTGAGTGATGGTTGAGCCGCCTTGCACACGGTTATCATCGCGCGCGCCGCTCCAGACGAGCGCGGCGCGCGCGATACCGAAAGCATCAAGTCCGCTATGGTCGAAGAAGCGCCGGTCTTCAATCGCGAGGACGGCGCGCACGAGCGCCGGCGGAATGTCACCGTAGGCGAGCGCCGCGCGGCGGCCCGTCTTCATGCCGGCGTCATTCGTCAGCGGTTCCGGCTCAAGGGTGAACGAAGCGAGCGTCGCGCCGTCGCCGGTAATTGCTCTAACGCGGTCGCGTTTATCAAACTCGATGCGCACTGTCTCCGGCAAGTGCTCCGACTCCTGAGCGGCGCGCCGCGGCGTGATTTCGACACCCGTCGAGTCCGCGACGAAGCGCCCGCTCCAGACATTGCTCGCATCTCCTTCGACGTAGCCGGCGCGGCGCAAAATCTCTACCAACTGCTCGCGCGAAATGCTCTGCCCGACGCGCAGCACGCGCGGCGCGGCATAGATTCCGGCACGACTCGTTAAATAGCCTGAGGCTAACCGCCCGTCAACAACTTTTGAATATGAGTGGTAGAAGTAACCGAGGGTCAGGAAGATTGCGGCGGACGAGAAGAGAAAAGTGACACAGAGAATGCGAAGGATGCCAGCGCGCTCGCGTGCTCTCGCCGCACTCTCACGGACTCTCGAAGCGGCGCCCTTCAAACGACGCAGGCGGCGCGGGTTCCTTACAGATACAACTTCGATAGCCATTCCCTTGCTCCTCCGCCCCTCCGGCGCCGTTCAAAAGTATGCTTCCTCTATGCAGCAAGCCGCACGGCCTACAGAGACTTATGTCGTCCTCACTTCGAGTGTCAGATGTAAACGATCAATCAACTTTGAATTCTATTTGTTGTCCGCGACCTGACGATCAGCACCGGAGACGATTGACGTTTCGCTCCCCGCTGTTTGTTGTCCATCCGGCGTCTCGCTTGCGCTCGCCCACTGTGTGAGTGCCGCCGTCGAGACGGCGAGCATGAGCGTCACAATGACGACGACGATCAAGTACGCGATGTTTTGAGATACTTGTTTCACTGATACCACCCTCTGGGAGAGAGAGCTGAGATTTGAACTCACACGCTGACTGCAACGACTATGCCGCCTTCAGCTCGGCGCGTTTCCCGCCGCCCGACGAAGCGACCAATGTAAATAGGCGTAACGATTTAGATTAGGATTGTGAAATGTACAGGAGGGACTGCAGGAAGATTGGAATGAGAAACCCGCCTTCTTTCAGTACGCCGCCGGCGCGGGCGCGCGGGCGGGCGACGTTCTGAATCGGTGCGCTATAAAGGAAGTGCGGGTTTTCTGAAGCTACAGCATTTAAGGAAAAGAATCAGCCACGAATGAGTATGGATGGACACGAATGGAAGGCGCGTGGGACAAGAAGTTGTCGCGCGGCAGACGGCTCAGGTTTTGCTCAAGAGGTTTTCCTACGCGCCCATTACGTGTCATTTCGTGGCTAAGAATCGCGGGTCTTGTCGCCGGTCGGTTCGTAGAGTTGGTAGATGAGCCAGTCAATCTCGCGCTCCCAACGGCTCACGTCCGCTTGCTGATTGGCGCTAATTGTCGCGGTTCTCGCGTATCTTTTCGGCTATCTCGGCGGCGGTGCGCGGGGGCAAGATGTCAGCGCGCTCGCGCGTGTAATCGCCGCTTCCCTGTTCATAAATTTGCAGAAAACGGATTAGTCCGGTGGCGCCGAGTTCACGCGCTAAGGCTTCCAATCCGATGACGCGAATCTGTTCCTGAGTCAACTCCTGTGTGTTCATACAGTGATCGTCTCCTGCGCCCATTGTAGCGGGTTGGCGACGCGGACGCCGAGCTTTGTCGCCACCCGCGCGGCGCGTTTCAGCAGTTTATCATCTGTGGTTAAAAAGACATCGGCGTTCCCACTTTCAGCGCACGCCAGATGCAACGCATCAAAGCCCGTGAAGCCGAGTTGTTCGAGTTCGTTTGCGCGGGCGGTTTCGTTCGCGCCGACGATGACTTTTGTTTCGGCATGAGCGGCTAATAACCTCGCTTTGAAAGCGCGTTCGGCG
>JBPCPQ010000053.1:0-1387 GCA_050999015.1 Pyrinomonadaceae bacterium
CGCGCCGCGACCATTATAATTGCTCCTTTTGCGCGCGCACCTGCTGAGTGCGCTGCTCGTAACAGAGGGGACGTGCGATGGAGTTAGAGGTTGATAATCTGTCCGCCGCGCCTGATCCGTTCACGCACACGTTCACGTCTGAGGAACTCTCGCTCGACCAGACCGAAGAACTACGTCTGTTGCCGGGCGCTTCAATCGCAGGAACGGCCAGCCGTAAAGGCGACGAGGTGCGATTGCGGGGAAAGATTTCGGCGCGCGTCGAATCGCAGTGTGATCGTTGCGCAGTGGGGGTGATGATGCCGTTGGAAGTGGAGTTCGATGCTCCTTACGTCCCGGCGGAGGAGCAAGCGTCAATTGAGGATTTAGAGTTAAATCAACCCGACTTGGATTTTTCTGTTTACGAGGGGGACACGATAGCGATTAATGATTTGGTGCGCGAGCAGATTCTTCTGGCTTTGCCATCGCGCCTAATGTGCCGCGAGGATTGCAAAGGGCTGTGCCCGACCTGCGGCGTGGATTTGAATAAAGAGACTTGCGCGTGCGGAGACACGGAAGTTGACCCTCGATGGGCCGCGCTCGCCGCGTTAAAAAAGAAATAATTGATCGTCCGTGATTCGTCATTAAAACGAAGGACGAGACGACGCACGGTTTAATAACGGAGTAATAATTATGCCTAATCCTAAACGTCGCCACTCCAAAGCGCGAACCGGCAAACGCCGCGCCCACGATGCGTTGCGCGCACCGCAAACCAACCTTTGCTCGAACTGTCAGGAGCCGCGCCTGCCGCATCGGGTGTGCCCGAAATGCGGTTTCTACAAAGGACGTGAAGTAATCAAAATCGAGCAAGCGGTTTAGCGGAAACGACGGAAGTGTTTTGCTTCCTGCCGGCCTTCAATTAAATGCGCAATGAACGCCAATTCGTTGGCAAAGTCGTCGTGGACGCGATGGGGAGCGACCACGCGCCCCACCCGGAAGTGGACGGCGCGCTTTCCGCCGCGCGGGACTTGAATATTGGGGTGATCCTCGTCGGACAGTCAGAGAAGGTTGAGCCGGAGTTGCGCCGTTGCGGTTGGCGACATCAGGGCGACCGTGGCGTGGAGTTTGTCGAAGCTGCCGAAGTGATCGGCATGGACGAGCCGGTCGCGACCTCCGTCCGGCGCAAGAAAAAAAGCTCTTTGAGAATCGGCGCGAAACTCGTCGCTGATGGTTATGCCGACGGCTTCGTTTCCGCCGGCAACACCGGCGCGGCGATGGCGACCGCTAAAATGGTCATCGGGATGCTGCCCGGCGTTGACCGCCCGGCGCTCGCGGCGCTGATTCCGACGAAAGCCGAAAAGCCGACGCTGCTGCTCGATGTCGGGGCGAACGCCGACTGCAAGCCGCTCCA
>JBPCPQ010000398.1:0-2945 GCA_050999015.1 Pyrinomonadaceae bacterium
GACGCCATCGGGATGCGCTCGAATTGGCTTTACCAAAAAAGATTCATGCGTAGCCTCCACCGCCGCGTCCGCCATAAAGAGAAACTGTACCCGGATATTTACGACACCCGCTCTCTCGGCAGGGTACGCACGATACGCGAATTTGATGAGCGCTACACCGCCGCGCACGGCGGCTTCCGCGACGCCGCCGATTATTACGAGCGCGCCAGCGCCCTGCAACTCGTCCCGTGCATCAGCAAGCCGACGTTGATCGTTCACGCGCAGGACGACCCTTTCGTGCCGTTCGCGTCCTTTCGTCATTCGTCAATTGCCGATAATCCCAGCGTGGTTTTGCTCGCCCCGCCGCGCGGCGGGCACGTCGGCTTCGTTGCCGACGATGTGCGAGAAGATGAAGACCGTTTCTGGGCGGAGAATCGCGCGGTGGAGTTTTGTACTTCGCTTCGTCAACGCGGCGATGAAGCCTAAAAAAGCTTCGACTATTAGAGGCGCGTTGAGAAGCTGTCAGGCGTTAGCGCGGCGAAGCACTTGCGCTGACATGTCAGGGCGCAATAAGCTGTAATCCAATTACGACAACGGATTTATCGAACAATTGAGTCGCTAGTATAACGACGACCATATCGCGAACACGATGACAGCATTTAAACTGATCTCGATCTTACTGATCGTCCTTGCCAACGGTTTCTTTGTGGCTGCCGAGTTCGCGTTCGTCGGTGCGCGCCGGTCGCGCATTGAAACGCTCGCCGAAGAAGGCGACAAGCGCGCGAAGCGTCTGCTGCGTCTGCTCGACAACCTTAATGCTTACCTCTCCGCGTCCCAGCTCGGCATCACCCTCGCTTCGCTGGCGCTGGCGATCATCGGCGAGCCGACCATCGCAGACCTGCTTGAAGCGCCGCTCGGCAGACTGCTCGAAGGCTGGGTCGAAGGTGACACGCTCAATACCGTGCGGCACGCCGTCGCGTTCGTCATCGCTTATTCACTCCTGACCTCGTTACACATCGTCATCGGCGAACAAGCGCCCAAGCTGTTCGGACTTGCGCGCGCGGAGAGAGTCGCGATGTTTTCCGCGTGGCCGATGGAGATTTTTTACAAGATATTCCGCTGGCCGATTCACGCGCTCGATTGGGCGAGCGCGCGTGTCGTGCGCGTCTTCGGCCTGCACGCGACGAGCGAGCACGCCTCTATCTACACCGAAGAAGAACTGCGCCAACTCATCAATATGTCACACAAGAGCGGGCATCTCGAAGCCGACGAGCAGCGATTGATTAACCGCGTCTTCGATTTTTCCGATGCGGAGATTCGTGAGGCGATGGTGCCGCGCACGGCGGTGATGGCTCTGCCGGCGACGGCGAGTCTCGAAGACACCGAAAAAGCTTTCTGCGAAGGCGGGTACTCGCGTCTGCCTGTGTACAGGGAACATTTGGATGAGATCGTCGGCGTGTTGTTTATGAAAGACATCATGCCGTGCCTGCGCACCACGAACTCCACGCAGTTCGACTTGGAGAAGATGCTTCACCCGCCGATGTTCGTTCCGGCGACCGCTCGGCTCGGCTCGGTGCTGGCGCAGATGCAGACGTCGCGGACACACATTGCGTGCGTCGTGGACGAGCACGGCGGCCTTGAAGGAATCGTCACCCTCGAAGATTTGCTGGAAGAAATTGTCGGCGAGATTAACGACGAATACGACGAAGAGGCGCGCGCGCAGATTGTGGAAGAAGCCAACGGCACGTACCTGCTCGACGGGATGCTCGCCGTGCGCGACGCCAACCGTCGTTTCAATCTAAAACTGCCGGAAGAAGCCGGTTACACGACGCTGGCCGGATTCCTGCTGGCGAAGGCCGGGCGGCTGCTGCGCCCCGGCGAATCAGTCGGGCACGAAGGTGCCGAGTTCACTGTGGATGTCGTTGACCGCCGCCGCATCCGCCGCATCCGGTTCAAACCCGCCGCTACTTCCGAAAGTACGGAAGCAACAACCTGAACATGACTCGCATCGCTGATCGTGATTGCGGGCAGGTTATGACGCGGGACGTTGAAATTTAACTCGGAAGATGGGTGCAGGGCGACATGAATTCGAGCGCGGCGGAGACTGAATTGTTACTGATTGTAGCAGTAATGTTAGTCCTGCTCGTTTTAGGAATTGCTGCGGTAGGGATATTCTTTTGGGTTTGGCGCAAAGAACGTAAGTAGATGAGCCTCACGATTCTTTGCGCCAATCCTCTCGGCGCCCTTTACTTGCCGGATTTCTTCAATCGCTTTCCGTCGCCGGATTCCTCTTCCAAAAAGTTCTCATCTTCCGCTTTTTCGGCCTGCTCAAAGTCCTCCGCCGGGGCGTGATAAGCGAAAACCACGTCACCGTCCGACGACGGAAGGACACGAGCGGCCAAGTTGTTCAAGAGACGGCGCACGCGCCCCGGTTCTTCAGTCTGAGGAATTTGCGCTCCCTCAATCTCGCTGAGCGCGGCGTCAAGGCGAACAAGCTCCGCCGTCGCATGGCGACAAAAAGCGCAGGCGACGAGATGAGAAACAAGCGGCGCCGACTCATTCTGCGTCAGACGCCCCTCGACGAAAGCGGCGAGGGCGTCTTCATTCATATGATTTCCGACTGTGACCGGCGGCGCAACAAGCGCTCGGCGACGAAGGTGCTGCTCGATCATTCGTCGAACAGACTCACTTTGGTTATTTGTCTTTTGTCTTGGCACTGCTATGACTCCCTCCTTTCGGTTGGACGCTCCTTCGACCTGACCTTTGCCTTAATTTTTCAGGTAACTTTCAGATGGCGGTAAAGGTCTTCGGGCGCGACGCCCCCCCCGGCCATCTCGACGCATAACGATACCTCTTCCGCGCTCAAGCCGCTCTTTTGTTTCAACTCTTCCGCGAAGCGGTTGTGTACCTGCGCGTAAACCTTCTCCAGCCAACGCATCACGGTTGATTCGTAGACTCGCTGCTTC
>JBPCPQ010000215.1:0-3677 GCA_050999015.1 Pyrinomonadaceae bacterium
CGGTCGTTGACGGCTATCCCGGTCTCTACCGCGACGTGCTGACGTACTTGAAAGAGCGCATCAAGGAAGTCCTGACGGGCGGCAGCGCGTCAATCGTCGTGCGCGTTTACGGTCCGAACCTCGACACGTTACGCGCGAAGGCTGCCGAGGTCGGGAAGACGATGGGCGCGATTGAGGGCGTGACGAACTTGAAGGTCGAGCCGCAGGTGCTCGTACCGCAGGTCGAAGCGCGCATCAAGCCTGACGCGGCACTACGTTTGGGACTCACGCCCGGCGACATCCGGCGCGCGCCGACAACGCTCGTCAAGGGGACGAAGGTCGGCGAGATTTACGAAGAGCAGAAGATTTCCGATGTCGTCGTGTGGGGCGAAGAGTATCTGCGAAGCGACATGGAAGCTCTGCGCGAAGCTCGCATCAACACGCCGGGCGGCGGCGACGTGCCGTTAGGAGAAGTCGTTGACCTACGCATCGCTCCATCACCGAATGTCATTCAACGCGAGAGCGCATCGCGCCGCATCGACATCAGTGCCGACGCGAAGGGGCGCGACCTCGGCACGGTCGCCCGCGAGATCGAAGCGAAGGTGCGCGCGCTGCCGTTTGAACAAGGCTACCACCCGGAGTTCCTCGGCGAGTATGCGGCGAGGCAAGCATCGCAGCGGCGACTGTTCGCGCTTGCAGGTCTGTCGCTGCTCGGCATCTTGCTTTTGCTCTATTCGGATTTTCGCTCGTGGCGATTGCCATTGCTTGTGCTCGCAAGTTTCCCGCTCGCGCTCGTCGGCGGCGTGATCGCGGCTTTTCTGACCGGCGGCGTGCTGTCGCTCGGCTCACTCGTCGGCTTCGTCACGGTCTTGGGCATCGCGGCGCGCAACGGCATCATGCTCGTCAGCCACTACCGCCACCTCGAAACCGAAGAGGGCGAACCGTTCGGCGTCGGACTTGTGACGCGTGGCTCGGAGGAGCGACTCGCGCCGATCCTGATGACGGCGGGCGTCACCGCGCTTGCGCTGTTGCCGATTGTGATCGGCGGTAACCAGCCGGGTCACGAGATCGAGCACCCGATGGCGGTCATCATCCTCGGAGGTCTGATCACCTCGACATTGCTTAATCTTTTCCTGATGCCCGCGCTCTATTTATTGGTGGCAGCGCCGGAAAGGGAGGATGACCAAGCGATAGAGTCGCCGCAAGCTTGAACCATTCACAATTTCGATGCTTGTCTAAAGCGTTAAAGCTTCAACTATCACAACGCTCGCGCCACGGCCGATGCGGTGGGCATCAGCAGCAAACGGCGTGAGCCTCGAAGAAAGGAAAACTCATGAAACGCCAAACGTACATTACGCTCGTCCTTCTGGCCGCGCTCGTTGTAGGTGTTCCGCTTACCGCTTCGGCGCAGAATCGCCAACCCCCGGAAGCTAAGGAAAAGCAATCGGGGCAACAGAAGGAACGTGACGACCGCGACGACGCCGACGAAGAAGACGAAGATTCTGAAGAGGATCAAGCCGAGCTAAAGAAGGAAGCCAAGGTGACTCTCGAACAGGCGCGTGAAATCGCTTTGAATCGCGCACCCGGAAAGATCGAGGAAGAAGAATTAGAGCGCGAGAACGGCAAGCTCGTTTACTCGTTCGACATCCGCAACGCGGGCGGCACGCTCACCGAGGTTCAGGTCAGCGCGCTCGACAATAGCATCGTCGCCGTGGAAGAAGAGACGGCGGAACAGGAAGCCGTCGAGAAGCGCGAGGAAGAGAAGGAGCAACGCCGGCGGCGCCAACGCCGACCGTAATCGGCAGGGCGTTGATCGCTATATTCTCTCGGCTAATTGATTACCCCGCAACGAGCACGATCCGGTGGCCGTACCCGCTCGTGCCGCCGCTCGTCATTTTCGACGCTTCGCTTTTCTTAGGCTTCTTGCTGCCGGGCGAAGCGCCGCTAATCGTCGGGCGATCTACAGTTTGAGATTAACGGGATTAAATCATCTTGACGTGGCTTACTTACGCTTTACTCTCCGCGCTGTTCGCCGGACTCGTCGCCATCTTCGGCAAAATCGGCGTGCGCGAAGTGGATTCGACCCTGGCGACAATGGTGCGCTCGGTGGTGATGGCAGTCACGCTCGTCAGTCTTGTGTTGGCGCGCGGCGACATCGGGAACGTAAAACAAATCACACAACGGGCGTGGCTCTTCATCGTGTTCGCCGGAATCGCAGGCGCGGCATCATGGCTCTGTTATTTTCGCGCGCTGCAATTAGGCGACGCGGTGCGGGTCGCCCCGATTGACAAGTTGAGCATCATCTTCGTTGTCATTTTTGGGGCCATGTTTCTTGGCGAGAAGATGACCGTCGGGGTGATCGCCGGTTCGCTGCTGGTACTCGGCGGCGCAATCCTCATCGCTCGCGGGTAACTGCACCATCGTCAGGAATATGGTCTCCAGCGTGCCAAACGCGCGATGAAGTCATCGAGGGTTTTAGAAGCCTTGACGACGCCGCACCGGGACGATGAACGCCCGCCCGCCGGTCGTTTCAATCTCGACTGGCGCACCGACACTGTAGCCTCTGTCAATCACGGTGTTCAGCGGTGGGCGGCTCGCGTCCCACGCCGCGTCGCGGAACGCCAGCCAGAAGTAATCGCCGCGCAAATCGTCGGCGGTCGTCACCTCGACATCATCAAACTGACGCGGCAGAAAGTAAGCCCGGTCTTCGACGAGGCCGGGGATGTCTTTCACGACCGCGACGCGGAAACGTGTCTCGCCCGTCGCGTCGAGACCGAACCACAGATGATATGCCACCAAATCCTCGAAGGCGTAAATTTTAATTTCACTCTGCGAGGAGGATTCTGACTTCCTTATCTCTCCGGCGAGAGGCTCCCACGCGCACCAGATGTATGTCTCCTGACGCTTCGTCACATGGAGCATCCCGGCAACGGTAGCCCAACAACACGACAGCGCGAAGACAGCGACCTTTAACCGCTCGGGGCGCAAGCGATGAAGCGCAACGGCGATCAACATCAAGTACGGTGCGGCGACGATGATGAGATGACGTGTCCCCCAGATTGATTGAGGGAGAATTTGGCTGAAGATGAAGGCGAGCGCGATTGGCGTCAGGGCGAAGAACAAAAGGAAACGAAGGGGAGAGTGTGGTGTTGTATCTTTAGGCAATTCGCGCATCCACGCCCGCCAGAGAAGCAACAGCGCGGGAAGGAGCAGCAGGACGACACCGAGCGCCGCGCTCGCATTGAGGAACACGGGTTCGTGCGAGCTTTGCCGGTAGTAAAACATCTCGTGCAACAGGGAGAAGAACTGCAAAACGTCGGAGACGCCCGGACGCGACGCCCAGCCGAGATTCTGCTCCAGTGCTCCCGCACGCGGCGCGTGTGGAAGCAATGCGACAATCCACGGCAAATAGCACAACATCAGCGCGGCGATTGAAATCAAAAACGTCGCGGCTTTCCGGCGCACACGCCACAACAAAAAGAGTAGCTCAACCGCCACCAGAATCCAGCCAAAGTAGTGTGTATAAACGAGCAGCAAGTTGATAACAGAGAGTGCGGCTAAAGTCTGGTGGGAGTCAGAATTTCTATTGATGAAACGCGCAAAGAGCCACAGCGAACAGAGCGTGAAGAACAGTAGCAGACTGTACATACGCACTTCCTGCGCGTACTTGATGAGATAGCCGTTGACGGCAAGCAGGA
>JBPCPQ010000289.1:0-7901 GCA_050999015.1 Pyrinomonadaceae bacterium
GGGGGGATGGGGTGGGGGGCATGCTACCAAAAAAAACCCCGAACCCCGCCTGCGGCGGGGGGTGGGTGCCCCCGCCACCACCCCCCCCCCCCCCCCCCCCCCCGGTACTGACAGGCGGCTGTCCCAACATTCGACCCGGCGTCTCAACTGCGAACGTCTAGCGCCGCATGTTTGGCGCGGACGCGGGCGAGGATGCGGAATGAAATACGTCGTTGAGTTCAAACCGCGCGCCGTTAAAGACCTCCGTGCCGTTGATGCCGATTACGCGCGGCGCATCATCGCTAAAATAGATGCGATGCGGGACGATTTGTCCGGCGATGTGAAACGCCTGACCAACTTCACGCCCGAATATCCCTGCGCGTCGGCAACTACCGCGTGCTGTTCGAGATTGAAAGCGACAGAGTGATAATCTACCGCATCAAACATCGCAAAGACGCTTACACTTAAATGCGAGGTAAACCGATATGATTGAACTGCACCCCGAAGTGTTAGAGAAGAACGGCAAGAAAGAATTTGTCGTGCTGCCATATGAAGAGTTCATCGCGCTGCAAGAAATTCTCGCCGACGCAGAAGACGCGCTCGATTTGCGTGCCGCCAAAAAGGATGAGCAAGACGCACCGACCATTTCGCTTGCCGAAGTGAAGAGTTCTCTCGCCATTGATTAGCGCGAGGGCTTCACCGATGAAGAACTCGACTTCCGTCTCAACTATGACATCGAGTATCGGATGGGCGGCGCGGATGAGGGCGAGGATGCCGGAGAATGAACTACGAACTATCACAGCACGCTCAGGATGAAGCATTGCGCCGCCAGATTCCGCGTGCGCTGATTGACGCCGTCATGCAGAGTCCGCAGCAAATAGTGGACGCATACGAAGGTAAGAGCGCCTACCAGTCGCAACTTGATTTCGGCGCGGGTAAAATCTATCTGCTGCGCTTGATTGTTGACGATGCGGTCGAGCCAGCCCGCATCGTCACCGTTTACCGCACGAGCAGAATCGCGAAGTATTGGAGAGCTACGACATGAAAATAACCTACGACCCGAACGTGGACGTGCTCCGCATCGTGTTGAGCAACACGCCCGTCGAAGAATCAGACGAAGAGAAGCCGGGAATCATTCTCGACTACGACAAAGATGGCAACATGGTCGGCTTAGAGGTTCTCGACGCCTCCAAGCGCATGGAGAATCCGCGCTCGATGGAATACGCGATTGCCATCTAAGCCGTCGCCAGCGCCTCTCTCGAAAGGAGAAAACTGCTATGGTCGCCGCCGAGCTAGAACGCTATCTCAAACTCGCGCCATTCGTCTCAGCCGCGCCGCATCGCTACCTTTGGTCTTCCTACGACGCGGAAGCCGATGTGCTGTACATCAATTTCAAGAAATCGAGCGTCGCCACCGACAGCGAAATGACCGAAGACGACATCATCATCCGCTACGAAGGCGAAGACGTTATCGGCTTGACAGTTCTACACGCCGGCAAACGATGATTAATGAACTCGACCAAATTGTGCTGAAGACGGATTTACCGGAGCACGGATTACAGCAGGGTGACATCGGCACTGTCGTCCTCGTCTATCAAGGCGGCGCGGGCTACAAAGTCGAATTCGTCGCGCTCGATGGCGAAACGGTAGCGGTCGTCTCACTGTACGCCGAACAAGTGCGCTCCATCGCCCACCGCGAGATCGCACACGTCCGCGCGATAGAGCATCAAGCTGCATAGGGCGGCGCAATACGGGCGCGGATGATGAACCTCCGGCAGACTGCTTTTATATTCTGTCGGCTTGATTCATAATTGAACCACGAGGTTGAGCAGATTATGACGCTGACGCACATCACGCCCAAAGATGAAGGCTGGGTCGTTCCCATGCCACAGGAGATGGCGCACGCTGCCCGTGTCGCCGAAGGCTCGTATGTTGCCCTCTATCTGAAAGAAGGTAGCCTCGTGGCTGAAATACTGCCGCCCGCCACCGAAGAGATGAAACAGAGCGTGCGCCGCTTTGCCGAGAGAAACGCCGACTTCCTCGAAGAAATCAAACGTCTTGGCGACTGAAAGTTTTATCTACCTCTCATACGCGGAAGCCGTCGCGCTCCACATCGAGTTGATGCGCTATCTCGGCGAAACCCGCTACGGAGTCTTTGACCGCACGCTCGTCGAATCCGCGCTGGCGCGCTCACAATAAGCAGCAACTTACGAGCAAGCCGACTTAATCGGGCAAGCCGCCACGCTCTGTTTCGGCTTAATCAAAAATCACCCATGGGTCGGCGGCAACAAGCGCACGGCAACATTCTTGGTTGACAGCTTCCTCAATCGCAACGGCTTGTTTATCTGCGCGCCTAAATCGGAGTTTGTCGAACTGGCGCTGGCGATTGAATCAGACCGTTGGCAAACGACTGAGATTGATGCTTGGCTACGCCGTCACACGAAACCGCTTTCCTGAAGCGAGCCGTTTAACGTCTCATGCTCCGGCTGGAATGCTGCACCATCTAGACCAAAACTCGCTTCTGTACCCGGAGCGCGTCCGACAGCACCTCGCGCCCACCCTCATTACCGCACATGGCAACCTCGACATTCTGAGACAAAGTGAAACGCTCGCCCTGTTCTGTTCGCGCAAGTGTCCCGGCGATGTCATCCTCAAACTCTACGACTACGCCCGCGAACTACGTCAACAATGCGCAACCGTCATCGGCGGCTTTCACACGCCAATGGAGCAGGAGTGCCTGACTATTCTCCTGCGCGGCACTGGCAATCTCATCATCTGCCCGGCACGCAGCCTTGAAAATATGCGCTTACCCGCTTTGTGGAAAAAACCGCTCGAAGATGGTCGTCTCCTGTTACTCTCGCCATTCGCGGAGAAACACCGCCGCGTAAGCGCCAACTCAGCAGATAAGCGAAACGAATTCGCCGCCGCCCTCGCCGCACGAATCATCATTGCGTACGCTGAACAGGGCGGCAAAACAGAACAACTCGCAGCTCGCATCGTGGGTTGGCGCAAGCCTTTATTCACATTCGACAATCCCGCCAATACCAACCTTCTCAAACTCGGCGCCGCGATAAGTGCGTCGGCGGAGTGGGCGCGGGGCTGACGCTTGCCAAAAAATCGTCGAATGGCACTGCAACAAAATGCGGTGGGGCAGCCACAAATCAGCACGATCAGCGCGAAATCCGGCTGTTTTGAAGAAGGTGCTAAATCAAAACCATCGAAGTTACAACGAGAGTAATATCTTCTCCAGAAACTCTCTGTTGGCTCGCGCGTTGGCTACAACCGCCTCCGGCGTGTCCCCCGGCGCGCAGCACTCGATCATCACCGGGCCTTGAAAACCCGCCTCCTTCAACGTGGCGAAGACCGCTTTGAAATTGACCTTGCCAGCGCCGAATTGAATCATCACGTCGCCTTTCTGCTCGGCGCAATCTTTGGCGCAAAAGCCGGTCACGTGCGGCGCGATTGGTTTCAGTTCCTCGATTGGGTCTTTGCCCGTGTAGTGGATGATGTTGCCCGCGTCATACCATATTTTGAAATTAGGGTGCTTCACTTTCTCCAGCGAACGCAGAGTCTCCGCTGCCGAGGCGCTGCTGCCGCCATGCGGCTTCATCACCAAGTTGAGTCCGCGCTCCCGGGAGTAGGCGGCCGCATCCGTCATCACACGGTAGTAGTGTTCGTATTGGGACGGCTGATCAACTCCGAAGGTGAGCAAGTACTTCAAGGAAAGAAAACGAGCATTATCAATTTGCCGGCGCGCGTCACGAATGGAATCTTCCAAAGGGATGTCGTGTTTCGTGCGCAACGCTCCCATGTTTGCAGTCAGGCCGCGCGACGCGATTCGCAGGTTCAAATTAGCGAGGTATTCCGGCGTCGCTTCGGAGCCGATAAACGCCTCATCCTTCGTGCGCGAGAGCAGTCCCGTCACGCCGAAACCTGAAGCTTTGGTGCTATCTAAAGCCACATCAAAACTCCATTTTGTCCACGGGCGGTTGAAGCAGCCAATAGTCCAGCCGACGCGGTGGGGAGCGCTCGCTCCCGCCTCAGTCGAATGACCCACAGATAGGATTGTCGAAGTGACGGCAGTATAAAGAAATTGTCGGCGGCCGATTTTGATTGAAGGCATAACGTCTCCATTTTCCCTGTCATTTAGAAACGATTGCTGTAAGCGTTTCGGAGCGCGAAAGTTCATCATCAACTTTTCGTTACGCGGCGATCTGGAAGAGCGAAACAACAAACAAGATGGCAATTTGAAAAAATTATTTTGTCGAGAGTTTTGCCAACTCGGTTTCGGTCTGCTGCAAACCTTTTTGCACGGCGGTGAGCATTTCTTCGTAGGCTTTATCAAGCGCGTTCTGAGATTTGAGAGCCAGAAAAATATCCAACCCACGCTTCTGAAATGTTTGCGCCTCGCGCAGACGCTCGACTTTGCTGCCGTTAAGTTTAGGCTTGTGCGCCATGCTTAAGAGGAAATTGCCGAAGATCGAATGAATTTCGCCCAAACGCGCCTTCAGACTGGCGCTGTTCGAGTTAGCGTTTAAGAGGTCTTCAAACATGCGGAGTGATTTCTGATAGCTGGTCGAGGCGTCATCGAATCGTTCAAGTTTATATGAAATGTCGCCGACGCGCCGGTAAGTACGCGCCAGAGCATTTTGCGCGAAAGAGTTTTTCGCGTCATCAGCCACAACTTTTTCCTGAATCGCCAATGCCTTCCGGCAATTTTCCAGAGCTTCGTTCAAATCTCCGTCGTCGGTTAACACGGAAGCGACCGAGTTATAAGAGAAAGAAGAATCAAGTTGGTACTGCACGTTGTTCGGATTGGCGGCGGCGTTTTCCGCGTCAATCGCCAACGCTCGGCGGTAAAGTTCCAGGGCCGCAAAAGGTTCATTCTTCAACTCTAAAACCGCGCCGATTGTTTTGTAAGTCAGAGCCGCGTTACGAAGATAGGTATCGCGCCTGTCGGTTTTTTCGCCAGAGAGTTTTTCGTAAATTTCCGCCGCCCGACGGTATTCGGTAATCGCGCCGTCTAAATCGCCTTTAGTCCACAATGCCACCGCCAGAGAAAACAGCGCGCCCGCCACGTCCGACCGCGGCGTCGTGCTCGTCACGTCTCGTTGCGCGATTTCGGAAAGTATCCTGACCGCTCGCCGACAGAAGTCTTCCTGACTCTGAACATCACTTTTCGCGGCGAGTTGGTCGCCGACATTGATAGACAGTTTGGCTAAGGTACGGCGGTCGGCATTTGTGGCTTGCCCTTGCGAAACGAGTTTTTCCTGAATCGCCAACGCTTTGCGGTAATTTTCCAACGCCGCGCCCGTCTCTCCGGTATTTGCGCTTTCCGAACCGCCCCCTTGAATGTCGCCGACCTTTTGGTAAGCCAGCGCGAGTTCGCGTTGCAAGTCGGGAGAACTGTCACTGTCCCGCGCGAGATTATCGAGATAGTCGAGTGCGTCCGTGACCAATTTCTTTCGCGTTTCAGTCGCGCCGGGAAGGTTTTTAATGCGTTCGTGGTAATCGAAAAGAACCGTGTTAGCGAGTTTACGAACTTGGTTGAACCTCTGCTCTGCGCGGCCACGTTCGCGCTTTGCGACGCCCGCCTGCCACGTCGTAATTACCGTCGCCGATAAAAGCGTCAGCGCGACAAACGCCGAAGCGAAAACGCCCGCGCTGTGACGCTTGACGAATTTGGCGGCGCGGTAAGAAACCGAGTCCGCCGAGGCCGTCACCGGCAAACCTTCGAGATGGCGTCGGATGTCTTCAGAAAGTTCCTGCGCGGAGGCGTAGCGTCGCGGCGGTTCTTTGCGCAGCGCCTTGAGAACGATGTTGTCTAAATCGCCGGAGAGTCGGCGGCGCAGTTTCTCCGCTGTCCCCTCGCGCGTCCGGCCCACGGATTCCGGCGTGATGAGGACGGCTTCATTCTTCGTCGCACGCGACTCTTCGGTGATCGTGATGGCGGCGCTCGGCTTGGGCGGCTCTTCCCGGAGAACCAGCCGCGCCATCTCTTCCGGCACGCGGCTCGTCAAATGATACGGGCGGTGGCCGCTCAGGAGTTCGTATAAGACGATGCCCAGACTGTAAACATCGCTCGTCGTCGTGATGTGCAGTCCGCGCAACTGTTCCGGGCTGGCGTAATCCGGCGTCATCATCACCAGCATGCTCGCGGTGGCGTCGTCAGTCTCAGTCGCCCAGTTCGGACTGAGTACTTTGGCGATGCCGAAGTCGAGCAACTTCGGCACGCCCTCGGCCGTCACCGCGATGTTGCCCGGTTTGATGTCGCGGTGAACCACCAGATGCTGATGCGCGTACTGCACCGCCGCGCAGACCTCGCGGAACAATTCCAGCCGCGCGGCGATGGAAAGTCGCCGCTCGTCGCAGTAGTGGGTGATCGGCTGACCTTCGATGTATTCCATTACGAAATAAGGCAGGCCGTCATCGGTCGCCCCGCCGTCTAAGAGGCGCGCGATGTTCGGGTGTTCTAGGTCGGCGAGAATCTGCCGCTCCATCACGAAGCGGCGCAGGATCACGTCGGTGTCCATGCCCCGGTTGACGAGTTTGATGGCGACCTGCTGGCGGTAGTGATCGTCGGCGCGGACGGCTAAATAGACGGTGCCCATCCCGCCGCGCCCGATCTCGCGGATGATCTCGTAAGGGCCGATGCGCCCTCCTGTGAGCGCCGCCGCCTGTTCTTCACGGGAGCACTCTCGCTCGTCTGCCGCGATTACTCCTGCTTCGACGAGCGCGGGCGAGACGAGGAAAGCGCCGGCCTGCTCGTGCGAAGCGAGCAGCGCCTCGACCCGGCGGCGCGATTCGTCGTCGCCCGCACAGGCTTCGTCGAGGAATGCCGGGCGTTCGCCCGCGTCCATCTCAACGGCCGCATGAAACAGGCTTTTCACTCGTCGCCAGTCTTCGGCTTTCATCTCACACCTTAATCATCCCGCCAGCTATCCGTCATCTAAGCCGCGAGCCCGGTCGAAAGGTCAGTGCCTGCTCAAAAGCTTCTGCGAGGGCGCGCGCGAAATCCGGGAGCGCGGTCATTACTTCGGATGTAGCTTCTATATAGATTACGCGCGGCGAAGATCGCTTTCGGCTCACGACTCCGATTCGTCTGACCCGATTGCTTCGTCCGGCTGCTGACCGGCGTCCGTCGCGCCGCCCGACATCGCCTCGTAAAGCCACGCCCGCGCCATCGCCCACTCGCGTTTGATCGTCGCGGGCGAAAGGTTCATGACCCTAGCGGTCTCCTCGATAGTCAGCCCGCCGAAGTAGCGCAATTCGATGATGCGGCTCTGCTGCGAATCAATCTCGGCGAGTTTATTGAGCGCCTCGTCCAGCGCGAGCAGCGTGCCGTCCGGCTCGACGGAAATGGTCGCCGCTTCGTCGAGCGACAGTTTCTCTCCCGCGCGGCCTCTTTTAATTGCCGCGTGTCGGCGGGCGCTGTCGATCAGGATGCGCCGCATCGCCTGCGCGCTGATGGCGAAGAAGTGCGCGCGATTCTGCCAGTGGACATCCCTCTGGCCGATCAGTTTGAGGTACGCCTCGTGGACGAGTGCGGTGGTTTGCAGTGTGTGCCCCGGTCGTTCGTGGTAAAGGAAGTTGTGCGCGAGGCGGTGCAGTTCGTTGTAGATCAGGGGCAGCAGCTTTTCCTGCGCCCGTCGGTCGCCGTCGCCCCACTCGATGAGCAGTTGAGTTACCTCATCATTGGCGGATGACATCGCTGCCCTCTTCGCTCGGCTCGTTTCCGTGTTCCGGCTCCCCGAGCATTTATCACATCATTTTTCGTCGCCTGAGCCAATCCTGTGGCGGCCTGCGCGTAAACAAATGGAAGGAAAATTTCTCCGCTGTTGATGGGATTTATCTTCAGGAACGCCAGCGTGTTGGTTCCGAATGGATGGAATAATAGCAGATTCCCGTAAACGCCGCTTTGAC
>JBPCPQ010000256.1:0-4421 GCA_050999015.1 Pyrinomonadaceae bacterium
CCCGGTCGTGGATGCCTGCAAGCAACAGTTGCGCCGAGATTGCGCCGAGCAGCGCCATGAACATGTCCGACTGCGTATCCCACACGTCCCCCTGCGTCCCCAGAAAAGCTTCCGCCGATTCGCCGCCTGCAAGCGCCGCCCACCACTCGATAAATTCGTAGAACGCGCTGAACGCGAGACACACAGAGACCACAAGGAAGAAGAGCCAACGCCCGCGTCGAAGTGGCGTCGAACGCAGCAAAACTTCGCGCACGATGATCGCCGGGAAGAAGCCCTGCGCGAAATGGCCGATGCGGTCGTAAGGATTGCGGCTCAGATCAAAGAGGTCTTGCAACCAGAAGCCGAACGGCACGCGCGCGTAAGAATAATGCGCGCCGAGGATGAGAATCAGTGCGTGGATCAGGACGAGATGGTAAACGAGTTGCGTGAAACGAAAGCGGCGATGAACCGCAATCAGGATGGCCGCCCCGGCGATGGCCGGGATCGCTTCGAGCCACCACGTCAGCCAGTCGTAAGGACGAATCGCGGAAATTACGAGACACACCGCGCCGATTGCGAGCAGAAAGAGGTTTTCGTATTTACGAACGGCAGTCATAGTTTTTTGGATACCTACTGAGAATGATGTTGAGCGGTTGGAAAAGTCAGGTTCACACAGAGACACAGAGGCTACATGGAGGACACAGAGAAGAGGGGGAAAATCTCTGTGCTCTCTGTGAATCCTCTGTGTCTTTGTGTGAACCAGCCTCTTACACTCACTCAACTGACATATTCAGACCGACTGTTATTTAAAGTTTCGACGGCAACTTTAATCCGTGGTCCAAAACTATGCATTAGACGTGATGACGGGCGCGGCGGCCTTGCGCGAGGTCAGCCAGATTTCGATCATGTTGGCCGTCGGGCCGACGAGGAAGAGGGCGTAATAAGGCGCGTGGACGCTCTCGGCGAGGCGTAGCAACATTTCGACGAGGGCGACCGCGACGGCGACGCCAACTTGCGCGAGTTTCGAGGAGCGGACGGTCGTCTTCGGGTCGGTAATCATGAAGAAGATGAAGAGTTGATACATCGGTCCCGTGATCGGCGCGACTTCGGAGAGAAATGTGTGGCCGGTGACGACGCTGCGGATGAAAGCGAACGCGATGAAGGAGACGACGTAAGCGAAGGTGATGTGAAAGCGCTTCAGCCGCCAGATGATGATCGAGCCGAGCGTCCAGATGACGAGCATCGGCCAGACGTTGTTGCCCCACTGGATGCTCAGGGAAGCGACGTATTGCGGCGCGAGAAAGAGCATGGCGGCGATGCCGAAGTTTGACGGGTTCCAGATGTGGCGGTCTTTGACTCGCAGCACGTACTTTGACGTGATCGAGATCGCGCTGCACAAGGCGTAAGGCCAGACATAAGGCGAGCGCACGAGGATGCCGACGCTAATGCCAGAGATGTAGGCGCTCGCAAGGTGCGGCCATTTGCCCGTGAAGACGCGCGATAGGATGAGTTCGATGGCGATGGAAGTGATGATCGCAAGCGCCGTCTTCGGATAGCTCTCAAGGATGCCGAACGAGATTTGGCCGACGAGCAGAATGAAGGTGATGAAGATCGGCGCGATGAAGCGGTGATCGAGGCCGAATAATTTTACCGGCTTCGCGCTGTCGTTCTTCGTCGCGTTATTGGCCGGATTCTTCGCCGGAAGCGGCGACGCCGGAACAGGTGACGAAATCGCGTTCGCGCTTAATTCTGGATTCATGCCGCCTCCCTGATGCGGTGCAACTTGCTAATCTCCGGCGCTTCGATGGTCTGCGTTTTGCCCGACGGCCAGCGGATCATCACCTTCTCAACTTGCGCATCCTTGCCTAAGCCAAAATGCAGACGCCGCTGGTTCTGCGCGCAGAAGCCGCTGCCGCCAGACACCTCCTGCACCTGCTCTTGCCCGTTCCAGAAGACGCGCACCTGCGCGCCGATGGCGCTGCGGTTACTGCCGTCCGACCCTTCGAGTTCAAACGCGACCCACTTATTTTCCGGCGCGACCGTATTCTTGTAGACGAGCAGCGGCCCGCGCTGGTTGGCGACGACGACATCGAGCACGCCGCGATTCCACAAATCAACCATCACGACCGAGCGCCCGTCGTGCGTGTCGCCGACGCCGACGGATTGCGCGACATCGGAGAACTTGCCCGCGCCGTCGTTAATCCAGAGGCGCTTGTTCTGAAAGCCTGACAAACTGCGCCCACTCATCGGCGGCCAGTTCTTCGCGTCGGAAATGATCGCGGTGTTGCCACCGGCGATTTTTGAATAGTCATACCAGTAGCTCGTCCCCCGTTCGAGCGAGACGTAACCGTTCGTCACGTAGAGGTCGAGCGTGCCGTCGTTGTTCAAGTCGCCGAACTGCGAGCCGAAACTCCACCCGCCGATTTCCACGCCCATGTCGCGCGCGAGGTTGTCGTACTGAAGCTCGTCGCCCGCCGTGCCCTCGCGCGGAATCCACAAATTGTTGCCCTGAATCAGCACGCCCTCTTCGGAGATGTTCGTGACGTAAACTGCGAACTTGCCCTGATTGAGCACGTCGCCCACCGTGGCGCTCATGCCGCTCTTCGGCGCGAAGCCGACCTTCGTTTGTTCTCCGACATCACGGAATTTCTTTCCGCCGTCGTTAAAGAACATTTCGGAAACGCCGTAGTCGTTGGCAATGAATAGGTCAGGATAGCCGGTGCCGCGCAGATCAGCGGCGGCTGAAGCGAGCGCCCAACGCCGGGAATTGATGCCGAGTTTTTCGCCAACTTCCTCGAACCCGCCGTCGCCGAGATTGCGGAAGAGATACTTGCGCCCGCCGTTCTTCGCGTACTCGAAGCTCTCCGGCATCATCCGCGTGTCTTTCAGATTCCACAGATCAACGTCCTCGGCGTAGTAGCCGCCGACGAAGACATCAAGCCGTCCGTCGCGGTCGTAGTCGAGCCACAAAGCGGTGTTGGCGTTAACCCACTGTGGCAGATTCGCTTTCTCAGTAACGCGCGTGAACGAGCGCCCGCCGTCGTTGTGAAATAGTTCAGGACGGCCCCACTTGTATAGAAAGAGGTCTTCAAAACCATCGTTGTCGTAATCGCCCCACACCGAACCCATCGAGACGCCGCTCCCCGCCGCGTTCCAATCGGCGACGCCCAACTCCGAAGCGACATCCTTAAATGTTCCGTCCTGTTGATTACGGAAAAGAGCGTTCTTACTTCCCTCCCCGCTATTCGTCACATACAGGTCTTGCCAGCCGTCGCGGTCGAAGTCCACGACCGACACGGCAGCGCCCATCGAAGCGACCTGCGGCATGATGTGGTCGAGTTTTGCATCCAACTTCGGCGCGGTGTGCGTGAAGCTGATGCCGGATGCCTTCGACACTTCCTCAAGATGAAAGCCGTAGCGATTGAGCGCGGCTTTCGTGTCCGTCTTGCCCGCCGTCGCACCACCCGCGCCGGAGAAGCGCTTCAGGACGAGCGGCGTCGCCAGCAGCGCGACGAAGAAAACAACGAGAAGAATTTTTGCGATACGACTCTGCATTTCTTACTGCTTCCGAAAGGTGAAAACAATTTCCGATGAACAGTCCCGGAGGGACGATTGAGAATAGCCCACCGATTTATCGGTGGGGTGCGGCGAAGAAATCAATCGAGTCCCGGAGGGACGGCTGAAGTTCTCAATCGTCCCTTGCGGGACTTCACGCCAACATTGCCATGATCCCCAGCAATACATTGCTGTGTTATTTTCAATCGCTCCTGACGGAGCTTCAAAAGCGTGCGCTAAAATCTGTTCGGTTTTTCTCTTGCCGCTTGCGAACCACACCTTACAAATACTTATTTTCGCATCACCCAAATTCCTCACCGCCCCTTCAGCAATTTCTCCTGATTGGCGAGGATCAACTTTTGGTTGTCGTGAATCATTTCGAGCATCGCGTGAATCGCGTTGAGATGATCTTGGTTGGCAAGAATCTTCGACTGGTTGCCCACGATCTCGTCAAGTTTTGATTGATTGGCCTCGATGCGTGTTTAATTCGCAATGATTGTCTGCTGGTTGCTGATGATTGTTTGCTGATTCGCAATAACGGGGTCGTTCGACATTCGCTTGCCTCTCCTCAAGAAATTCTTTTTGTAAGATGTCAATGCGAATCAAGATTGGGAAGTGGCTACTCTCTGCGTTCTTTGCGTCTTTCCTCTGCGTTCTCTGCGGTTAAGGTTCTCATTTCTAACCGCCGAGAACGCAGAGGTAAAACCGATTCCGCCGGACAAGTTTTCAACACTTGATTCGCATTGTCAGTTTCGTCTTAACGCATTCCGAAAACTCTCAGGGGTCACATAGCGCGTGTGGTAGTCCTGCCAGTCTTGCGGAAAGCGCCGGTAAACCGGGTCGTCTTCGAGACGTGTCGGTTCCCTAGTGTAGTCAGTGCTGGCGTG
>JBPCPQ010000038.1:0-10291 GCA_050999015.1 Pyrinomonadaceae bacterium
ATACGAGACCGTGCCCGTCGCGCGTGTGAAAACTCTTCTGCTCGTCGCCGCCTTCGAGAAGCGTGATGCGCCCGTCCGTAAGCACGCCGTCACAGTCCATCAGCAGCAACTTTAGGTGAGCCGCGCGACCTTTG
This sequence comes from Pyrinomonadaceae bacterium, assembly GCA_050999015.1. Classification (GTDB taxonomy): domain Bacteria; phylum Acidobacteriota; class Blastocatellia; order Pyrinomonadales; family Pyrinomonadaceae; genus JBPCPQ01. The sequence continues at coordinate 135 of JBPCPQ010000038.1, forward strand.
AATTCGTCAGCATTTAGCATAACCAGTCTGGAGTCTGGGGTCTGAAGTCTGGAGTCAAATCCAATGCTTTGGACTCTCGACTCCAGACTTCAGACTCCAGACTTTTTTCACCTTACTTCAAAGAATTGAATGTCGGCGAGCCGCCAACTCTGTCCGGCCCGCGCGAGGACGAGCACGGCCGTGCCGGCTTGATCGCGGCCGAGCGTGCGGGCGGTTACGGAAACGTCGGCGAGCATGCGGTTCGCGCCGTGAGCTTCGGTGCGCAGCACGCGCGTCTGCCACGCCTCCGGTTGGTTACCGACGATTCCCCGGACGAACCCCGCTAATTCGCCCGGCACCATGAGCGCGTCGAGCGACGCTTTTCGCCCGCTCTGCACGGCTTGGTCGAATTGCGCGATGAAAGCCCGCGCCGATTCGTCTACGGCGGGAACCGCGCCGGCGGCGGCCTCTGCCTTAATGCGCCCAGCGCGCGCGGCAAGCGCCGAAGCGTAATCGGCGTCAACGCGTACCGCCTCGTCGAAGCGCTTCGCCGCCTCCGCCGCCTTCGACTGGCGCAGAGCGATTTCACCCAATCCGACGTTCGCCCACGCGAGCGTTGCGGGCGACGGGAGCGCGGCGGCGAGCGCCGCGCGAAATTCTTTCTCTGCTTCGCCCAAGTTGTTCTGCTCGACAAGCGCACGCGCCAGTAGGATGCGCGCTTCCTGATTCGACGTGGCGCGCATCAGTTCGGCGCGTGCGGTCTGCACCGTCTGAGCGTATTGCTGCTGGGCGAAAGAGCGAGTCGCTTCGGCGAGCGCGTCCTCCGACGACGCAGGGCGCGGGGCGATGTCGTTTGCGTAGTCGGTCTGCGGGTAGAACTTGTCGGGATCAATTTCGACCCGGACGACGCGCGCCGGGGTTTTGAAACGCGCTTCGGTGAAGTCGCGCGCCGGAATCGTCGCTTTCGTCGTCAAACGCTCGCCGCTCTCGGTTGTCGCCACCACCGCCGCGTCCACGCCGATGCCGCCGGTGTTACGCAATGCGACAACCCATTCTCCGCCGCGCTGCTGCGGCGCACCGATGAGCAAATCAGTGTCCGTTGGTTGATCAAAGATGCCCTGCAAAATGCTTTGCAGAGACTGGCTGCCCCGCTCTCCGAGCGCCGCGCGGATGGCGGCGAGCGAAGTCTGCCCGTCGGGGCGCGACGCGAACTCACGCTTCAGCATCGCCGTAAAAGCGTCGCGATTTACCGCGCGCTCCGCCACGAGACGCCACACCATCGCGCCCTTGTTCGTCACAGAATTGTAGTGCGTGTCGAAGAAGGGCGTTGATTGGGAGAGCGGCCCGTCGCGTTTGGCGATTGGTAGATAGAGTCTCGCCATCCGCATTCTCTCCGCGTCGGCCACCTCGCGCCCGAACTGCTTTTCGAGAAACAGCGTCGCCAAATACCGCGAGAGACCTTCGCGCACGACCGCTGCGCCCTCGCCCTGCACGGCGGTCGCGCCGCCGACCCACAGGCGCGCGATTGTTTCGGCAATTTGCAACGCCGTCAGTGAATCAATCTTGCTGCGACGAAAGACCGAGGCATCAACGAGCAGCGTGCCGCCCATCTCGAAGCCCGCGCCACGCCGCGCCGCGACGACGCGCACCGGCACATCGGGCACCGCGCCAATCAACTCCGCGTAAAATTTTCGCGCGGCGGCGGCAAGAGCAATCAGCGCTTCACCCTGATGACGTTCATCAGCCGACGCACCCGCGACGAGCCACGCACTTACTCCGCGCCCTTCACCCGTCCCTTCAACCACGTCCCACTTACCCGTCAGGAAGAAGGGCTGCGTGTTAAGCGTTCCCTTGAAACTCGGCCCCTCGGACTGTCCCGACGAGACAACCATCTCGCCGCCCGTCGTGTTCACTGTCAGAAGCACGGGCGCGAAGTCCGCGCCACGCGGCGCGAACTCAGTGTTCGGACTCGGATACCAGTGCGCGGCGGGAAGAAACTGCGCGCCTTCGGCTGAAATCGCCGCGAGACCTGAGTTGTCTCCGATTGGAAGACGATAATCAAAGAGCACCACAACTGTGCCGCCCGGCGCGACGGGTGAATCAAGTGTGACTGTTACTTGTTGAAGTTTCGTGCGCGGGTCGGGTCGCGAGATGAACCGCGCCTGAGCGTTGCCGACACTTGCCGACTTAACTTCCGCCGTCGGGTTGAGCCGCGCGGTGAACGTCCGCCCGCTTCCCTGCCCGACGTTGCGCGCCGTGATTGAAGCCCGCGCCGTGAGCGCGCGGTCAGCGATGAGGTTTCCCGCCACGCCGGCCGCCACGTCAAAGCGCGTCACCTGCCACGCGGCGCGCGCCTCTTCCTGAGTTTGCGCGAACGAAGCGGCGCAGGGGAGAGCGAACAGAAGAATGAAGTTAATTATTCCGAAATGTTTCATGCGTTGCGGAGACCAAATGATCAAGTTTTGATTTCTATCAAGCCGTGATTGCACGCCCTTCGCCGGACGGGCGATGCTGTCCTGTGTCGCGCACGACGAGTTGGTGAATGTCGCGCAACATTTCGATGAGCGCGCTCATCCGCTCAAGCGGCAGCGCGTTCGGCCCATCGCTCAGCGCGCGCGCGGGGCACTCGTGGACTTCCATGAACACGGCGTCAACGCCGCACGCGACGCCAGCGCGGGCGAGCGGTTCGATGTATTCGGATTGTCCACCCGTTGCATGTCCGAGGCCGCCGGGCAATTGCAGCGAGTGGGTCACGTCGAATACAACCGGCGCTCCGAACTCGCGCATGATCGGAAACGAGCGCATGTCAACGACAAGATTATTATAGCCGAACGAGACGCCGCGCTCCGTCAGCAAAAGTTTCTCGCAGCCGGCGGCGCGCGCCTTGCGCACGATGTTGCGCGCATCGTGCGGCGCGAGGAACTGACCCTTTTTGACGTTGACCACACGACCCGACCGCGCGGCGGCCTCGATTAAGTCGCTCTGCCGCGAAAGAAACGCGGGGATTTGCAGAATGTCCGCGATCTCGGCGGCCATCTCGATTTGCGAGACATCATGCACGTCGGTCAGGACGGGCACGCCGCATTCTTCTTTGACGCGGCGCAACGCATCGAGCGCCGCGCGCGCGCCGATACCGCGAAAGCTTTCATGCGACGAGCGATTCGCTTTGTCGTAAGAAGCCTTGAAGACGTAATCGAGTCCGGCGGCACGAGTCCGCTCCTTGCACTCGCGCGCCATCATCAAAGCATGCTCGCTCGATTCGACGACGCACGGCCCGGCGATAATCGTCAATCGCCCGTCGCAGAACGTCGCGTCGCCGACGCGGAACGACTTGATCGCCGATTGTTTTATGCTTTCATTCATGTGCTTCTTAATCGTTGCCGGCGACAATCGCGCTCTCGGTCGCGTGGATGCGCTCGACCGCCGAAGCATCAACTTCGGTCGCGGTCGCCTCGTCACGCATGCGGTTTTCATAGGCCGCGCGCACAAACGAAGCGAAGAGCGGGTGCGCGGCGAGCGGCTTCGATTTATATTCGGGATGAAACTGGCAGCCGAGAAACCACGGGTGAACGTCGCGCGGTAGTTCGATCATCTCGACGAACCTGCCGTCCGGCGATTCGCCGCTGAGAATCATCCCGGCGCGTTCGAGCGTCTCGCGGAATTCAGGATTAAATTCGTAGCGGTGGCGGTGACGCTCGCTCACTTCGCCCGCGCCGCCGTAAACTTCGCGCACCAACGAGTCGGGCGCTAATCGGCACGGATACGCGCCGAGGCGCATCGTCCCGCCCATCTCTTCGACACCAACCAAATCGCGCAGTTTGAAGATCACCGGATACGGTGTCTCCGCGTCGAACTCCGTCGAGTCCGCGCCTGCGAGGCCGCACATCGCGCGCGCGTACTCAATCACGGCGGTTTGCATCCCCAGACAAATGCCGAAGTACGGCGTCCTCGACTTCCGCGCGTAGGAGATGGCGCGCATCATTCCGGCGACGCCGCGCTTGCCGAACCCTCCGGGCACGAGGATCGCGTCGAAGTCGCGCAGGTGTTCCTCGTAGTCTTCGTCCATCAAATCCTCGGCCTCGACCCAGCGCACGTCAACGCGCGAATTGCCCGCGACGCCGCCGTGCGTCAGGGCCTCGCGCAGAGACTTGTAAGAGTCTTCCAGTTCGACGTACTTGCCGACGATGCCGATCTTGACGGCGGTGAGCGCCGGGTCGCGGACGGTTGCGACCAACTCGCGCCAGCGCGTCAGGTCGGTGCGCGCGGCGCGCTCATCAAGTCCGAGCGACGTGACGATCAATTCGTCAAGCCCCTGCTCATGAAACGCGAGCGGCACTTCGTAAATCGTATCAACGTCGAGCGCGGTGATGACGGCGCGCTCGGTGACGTTACAGAAGAGCGCGATCTTCGAGCGCAAATCGCGCGGCAACGGGCGGTCAGAGCGGCATAGAAGGATGTCGGGCGCGATACCGATCTCGCGCAAATCGCGCACTGAGTGCTGCGTCGGCTTCGTCTTCAATTCGCCGGCGGCGGCGATGAACGGCACGAGCGTGACATGGACGAAGAGCGCACCGCGCTCGCCCTCCCCGCCCTCTTCGTTGCCCATCTGGCGAATCGCTTCGAGGAATGGCAGCGATTCGATGTCGCCGACCGTGCCGCCGATCTCGACGATCACCACATCGGGCGCGTCCTTTTCGGCGACGGCGCGCACCGCCCGCTTGATCTCGTCAGTGATGTGCGGGATGACTTGAATCGTCTTGCCGAGGTAGTCGCCGCGCCGCTCTTTCTCGATCACGGAAAGATAGATGCGGCCCGTCGTCCAGTTATTCGCCTGCGAGAGTTGCGCGCCGGTGAAGCGCTCGTAGTGGCCGAGGTCGAGGTCGGTCTCCGCGCCGTCGTCGGTGACGAAAACCTCTCCGTGCTGAAACGGCGACATCGTGCCAGGGTCAACATTGATGTAAGGATCGAGCTTGATAAGCGCGACGCTGAGGCCGCGCGCTTCAAGCAGGCATCCGATGGACGAAGCGGCGAGACCTTTGCCGAGACTTGAGACCACGCCGCCGGTAACGAAAATGTATTTAGGCATTACCTTCCTCAGTGTTCGATGATATCGAATTTATTTCCGCCGAACCGGGCTTGTCACTTCCGTCCGGCTCTTCACTATCGTCGTAATAACCGGCGCGCAAATCTTTCATAACCTCGATTGCCTCCGCCGCTTTCGGGTTCATTAACTTCTGTAGCGCGTACATCATTCCCGCAACCCCGGCGCTCATCGTGCCCTGACTTTGCCGGACGCGCTCTTCAAATTCCGCCGGCGTCAAAGGCTTCGGCGGCGTGCCGAGATGCGCCATCCCGATAAGTCCGCCGACGAGAATTAAAACAATCACTCCCAAGCCGATCCAATCACTCATCACACTTCGCTCCTCGGTCGGGCTTCTGCCATTTTCTTCGAGTACCTCTTCAATTCCGCCTCATAAATTTCTCTCACGCGCTCGAAATCTGCCATCGTGTCCACACCGATTGACGGCGCTGAAGCTTCGACGACGCGGATCACCGCGCCGCTTTCCAGTATTCGTAACTGTTCGAGCGACTCGGCACGCTCGAGCGGCGTTGGCGTCCAGAGCGCGTATTCGAGCAGGAAGCGACGGCGATAAACGTACAGCCCGGTGTGCTTGCGGAACAGTGAAAGAAGTGACGGGTCTTTCGCCAGAGATTCTTCAAGCGAACCGTGGTGCCGGACGGCTTCGCGCGGGTAAGGCACCGGCGAGCGCGAGAAGTAGAGAGCGCGTCCCTTTTTGTCCGACACTACCTTCACGACGTCGGCGCTTAAAACGTCGTCGGGCGTCTCGATCATCTCGCTCGCCGTCGCGACGCTTGACTCGTCGTCGGCAACGAGCGCGCTCACGGCAAGGTCAATCGTCTCCGGCGCGATAAGTGGCTCGTCGCCCTGCACGTTAACAATCATCTCGGCGTCGGAAAGTTCGGCAGCGACTTCGGCCAAACGGTCGCTTCCGCTCCGATGGTCGGGACTCGTCATCACGGCCTCAAAGCCGGCCTCCCGCACGGCGTCGCGGATTCGCGTGTCATCTGTGGCAACAATCGCCCGGACAACACTGTGGGCGGCGAGGGCGCGCTCGACGACATGCACAATCATCGGACGACCCGCGATTTGCAGCAGCGGTTTACCGGGTAAACGAAGTGAACTATAGCGAGCGGGAATAATTGCGACGGCTGTCGGCTTTGATGGTGAGTCCGTGTGTTTCACGGGGGAACAACATAACCGCAGGCGACGCGCCGTGTCAATCAAACGATAGGAGTACTGAGTGCAGAATGCTGAGTACGGAGTGCAAAAGCAATCCCCTTTATACTCAGTCTTCGGTACTCGGCTATTACTTTTTTCTATACTCAGCACTCAGCACTCAGTACTCAGCAGTCTGCATTGATTGGGTTTGACAGCATAAGTTTGGCGGGCTACCATGCGGCATTCGTGACATTCACATGGCTCACATTCTTGTCCCTAAAAATTTCGCGCGCCCTTAGATAAAGGAACTTTGAATGCCGCCCGATGTTGCTGAGACTATTACTGAACTGGTTGGCCGTACTCATCCGCTCCACCTCGGTCAAGGAATTTTCGACGGGTGGTAGGTTAATAAGATTTTCTTATCACCTATCACTCATTACCTATCACTTTTTTTTGATTATGGGTTTTGCGACAACAGCGATTCACGCGGGCAACGACCCCGACCCGACGACCGGGGCGGTGACGGTGCCGATTTATCAAACTTCGACCTACGCGCAAGACGGACTCGGCAAACACAAAGGCTATGAGTACGCGCGCACACAGAATCCGACGCGCTTCGCGCTCGAACAAAACATCGCCGCGCTCGAAGGCGCGCGCTTCGGCTACGCCTTTGCTTCCGGGATGGCGGCGATTGACACAACGCTCCGGCTCGTCAAAGCGGGCGAGCACGTCGTCGTTTCCGACAACACTTATGGCGGCACGTTCCGCCTGTTCTCGCGCATTCTCTCCGGTTACGGCATTGAGTTTTCTTATGTAGACACGTCGGACGCGACGAGCGTCGAAGCGGCGATCAAAGAAAACACGCGGATGGTTTTTGTCGAGACGCCGACCAATCCGGTGATGGTCGTCACCGATTTGCAAGCCGTCTCGGACGTGGCTCATCGCGCCGGCGCGCGCGTCATCTGCGACAACACCTTCATGTCGCCGTACCTTCAGAGGCCGCTCGAATTCGGCGTCGACATCGTCATTCACTCGACGACGAAATACCTTAACGGACACTCGGACAGCGTCGGCGGCGTCGTCGTTTTGAACGACGAAAAGGACGCCGAGTGGATCGCCTTCGTGCAGAACGGCGTGGGCGCAATTCTCTCGCCGTTTGATTCGTGGCTCACCCTGCGCGGAACTAAAACGCTGGCCGTCAGGATGGAGCAGCACGACCAATCGGGGCGCGCGGTGGCGGCGTTTCTTGAAGAGCATCCGAAGATCGAGAAGATTTATTACCCGGGGTCGCTGTCGCATCGCCAGCACGATTTGGCGAAGCGGCAGCAGCGCGGCTTCGGCGGAATGGTTGCATTTGAGGTCGGCACTCTTGATAATGCGCGAGCCGTGCTGGAGGGGGTGCGCCTCTGCACGCTGGCTGAAAGTCTCGGTGGGGTCGAAACTCTCATCTCGCATCCGGCGACGATGACCCACGCATCAGTGCTTCCCGAAACGCGCGCGCGTCTCGGCATCACCGACGGCCTCGTTCGCATCTCGGTCGGCCTCGAAGACACGGATGACATCATTGCCGATCTCGATCAGGCACTGGACAAAATCAAGTAATAAGTGACAGGTGATGAGATAAATCCTTCCACCTATTACCACCCATCACCCATCACCATCACCTTCTTATGATTGTAGAGCTTCACGCGAAAACGGATGTTGGCCGCGTTCGGTCGGGCAATGAGGATAATTTCCTCGTGCTCGACCTCTCGCAAAGTCAGGGCTGGACAGGCTCGGACGGGGCGCAAATGCCGGAGGCGATGAGCCGTATTGAAATCCGCTCAAACGGCGTGGTTCTGGTTGTCTCTGACGGCATGGGCGGTGCCCTCGCCGGTGATGTCGCCAGCCGCATGGCAGTCGAAACCGTGCGCGACACGCTGCTCGGAAGCGAAAAGGCCGAGCCGTGCAATTCGTCTCCCGACACCGAGTTGATCGAGTGTTTGTGCAGCGCCACCGAAACGGCGAACCAATTGATTCACAGCCGTAGCCAGCAGGACGCACGCTATAGCGGTATGGGTACGACGCTGACGGGGGCGGCGATTACACCTGAAGGAATAGATTTCGTGCAGGTCGGCGACAGTCGCGGCTACGTGATTCGCGGCCACGAGATCAAGCTGGCGACGAAGGATCAGTCGCTCGTCCAGCAACTGGTTGATGTCGGCCAGATCAACGAGCAGGAAGCCGAGACGCACATGTTCCGCAATGTCATCCTGCAGGCGCTCGGCGCGCAGGCCGAATTGTCGCCGGTGACAGGGCGCGTGCGCGTTCAGAACGGCGACATCCTACTTCTGTGCAGCGATGGATTATCGGGCAAGCTCCGCGCCGAAGACATGCGGCAGATCGTTACTTCGGCGGAAGGTGACCTGACGCGCGCCTGCGAGATGCTCGTCAGCGAGGCTAATGAGCGCGGCGGCGAAGACAACATCACCGTTGTTCTCGCAAAAATAACCGGCACCGATTTGCCAATTCCCGACTCGGAAAAAATCACCGTCGAACTACTCGAACTAAGTAACGCTGGGATGCTCGACGATGAGGATGAAGACGAGACGAAGATTCCCTGACCCGAAGCGTCTTTTCAACGGCGCTTCTTAAAACATCTCTCCTCCCTAATGCCTCTCTACGTGCCTCGTTTGTCCCGGTTCATTCAGAAACCGTCGTTTAGACATTACTCATTCCGACGCGATGGTTGAGCGGCGGGCGGCCTCGCTTGCTTCTCGGAGATCATCGCGGGCACGCTGTTGTGCTTAGTGCCGGCCTCTACGACCCTCGCCGACGAGAGCATTATCACGAAGCCGCTTTCGTGCCGGCTTCCGAGATGCCAAAATCAAGTTGCGAGGCGACATAAATTGGAAATGGAGCAATTTTTCTCCTTTCATAGATTTTAGTAATGTGCGGCTGTTTTGCAGTTAAATCTCACTCCTTGCTCTTAAGAAGGCTTAATTCCACTGATTCATGTGAGACGTAACGCAACGATGTACGAAACGGGGTGGAAAAGTGTCAGACGCAACTCCCTCCGGTGCTATATGCAGAACACACCAAGATACCGAGTGCGTTCGGGAGGCAGGTCAGTACCGGGAGCGGTCGCGACCGGGTTCCGGGTCAGCGTCACACCCCGGTCGCTCGCCGCTCCCGGCACTGACAAATCCACATCTTGGTATGCGCGGCATATAGTCAGTGCGTGACTGTAGGAATTTGTTGACATGCCTGAGAGATCCCGTAAAAAAGTAGTCATCGTCGGCGGCGGGCCGGCCGGTCTGACGGCAGCCTATCAACTCTGCAAGGCCGGCGTGGAATCCATCGTGCTTGAAAAGAGCACCGGCGTGGGCGGGATTTCAAAGACGGTCAATTTCAAGGGCTACCATTTTGACATCGGCGGACACCGTTTCTTTACGAAGGTGAAAGCCGTTGAAGAGATGTGGCACGAGGTGCTGCCGAACGGAGACTTTCTCCGCCGCAAACGGCTCTCACGCATTTATTATGACGGGAAATTCTTTCACTACCCGCTCCGTCTCTTAAGCACACTCGCCACAATGGGCGTCTGGCGCAGCTTTTTGATCGGCATGAGTTACCTGCAGGCGAAAGTTTCCCCCGACTTGCCGGCGGTGACCTTCGAGCAGTACATCTCCAACCATTTTGGGAAACGTCTGTACAGAACTTTCTTTAAGTCTTACACGGAGAAAGTTTGGGGCGTGCCGTGCAGCGAAATCACCGCCGAGTGGGCGGCGCAGCGGCCGGAGTCGTATACCTCTTCGCCAAGTTCTCGCCATTCACCAAGCTTCAGAAATTGCTATTTACTTTCGGCTATTTCCCCTTCTACGACTGATGTCGGGACAGATTTTGTAAGTGAGCGAGTGGGCACGAGTTAGCGACTCGTGAGAGCATTGGGTTTACCATG
>JBPCPQ010000001.1:0-3125 GCA_050999015.1 Pyrinomonadaceae bacterium
CTCGAAAAACGCCCGACGGTTCAGGTCGGCGATCCGTTCTTGGAAAAACTTTTGCTGGAAGCGTGCCTCGAAGCGATGCGCAGCGGCGCGGTCGCCGGCATTCAGGACATGGGCGCGGCGGGACTTACCTCCTCGTCGTGCGAGATGGCAGCACGCGCCGGCAACGGCATCGAGCTTGACCTCACCCTTGTCCCGCAGCGCGAAGAGGGAATGACCGCTTACGAGATAATGCTCTCCGAATCACAGGAGCGGATGCTGATCGTCGCGCACCGGGGGCGCGAGCGCGAGATCGTGGACATCTTCAGGAAGTGGGACTTGGACGCCGTCGTCATCGGGCGCGTGACCGATACCGGACACGTCGTCGTCCTGCATCACGGTGAAAAGCTCGCCGACATCCCCGGCGTCTATCTGACCGACGAAGCGCCGCGCTTCGAGCGCGCTATGCGCGCTCGAGTCGTCAGTCTGGAGCCTGGGGTCTGGAATCCAAAATCAAAAACTGAAGTCAAAAAGAGGGAGGTCTTGCGTGATTCCAGACCCCAGACTCCAGACTCCAGACTCCAAAACGAAGTTTTGCTGCGTCTCCTTGCCGCGCCGAACATCGCGTCGAAAGAGTGGGTTTACAGGCAGTACGATCACATGGTCAGGACGAACACCGCCGTGCTGCCGGGCGCGGACGCCGCCGTCGTCCGCATCAAGGAGACACGGCGCGCTTTGGCAATGTGTCTCGACGGCAACAATCGTTACTGCGCGGTGAACCCGCGCGAGGGCGCGCGGCTCGTCGTCGCTGAAGCGGCGCGCAATGTCGTGTGCGTCGGCGCGACGCCTCTGGCGATTACCAACTGTCTCAACTTCGCGTCGCCCGAACGCCCGGAAGTGATGTGGGCGTTCTCGGAAGTGATTGACGGCATGGCGGAGGCATGTGAGGCCTTTGACACGCCGGTGATTTCCGGCAACGTCTCTTTTTATAACGAGACCGAGGGGCGCGGCATCTACCCGACGCCGGTCATCGGGATGGTCGGCATTATCGAAGACGTGCGGCGTATCATCCAACAAGGCTTCAAGCGGGCGGGGCACGTCGTCGCGCTTTTGGGGGAAACCGGTGACGATCTTTCCGTCAGCGAGTATGCGGCGACGATTGAGGGCCGCACCGTCGAAGAAATGATAAACGCGGGGCGCGTTCCCCGCCTCGATCTTGAGCGCGAGCGCGCCGTGCAAAGCATTGTGCTGAGAGCCGCCGAAGCCGGACTGCTCCACTCGGCTCACGATTGTTCGGACGGCGGCCTCGCCGTCGCGCTTGCCGAATCCTGTTTCTCCTCGCTGAACCGCGCGGGCGTCGGCGCCGACGTTGATCTTTCACTAGCTCCCGGCCCGCGCTCGGCAACGAAGCAGCTTTTCAGTGAGACGCCATCGCGCATCGTCGTCAGCTTTGACGAAGCGGCGCTTGCGCGGGTCGAAGGGATTGCGGACGAGGCGGGTTGCACGCTGACTTTGCTCGGGGAAACGACGGATGATAGGCGGCTCAGCATTGCGTATGACACTGACGTTGTTATTTCGCTTGACGTGGGCGACGCGGAGGAGGCGTGGCGCACAGCGCTCGGGAAGAAGTTGGGGGCGGAAGCACTTGCCGCCGCCGAATGAAGAGGGGGCAGTCTGATAGATGCCCGGAATTGACCAGACCACGCCGAGCATCGCATCGCCCGCCGTCCGCAGGATTGATCTAACGTGCGACCAACTCCTATCCGTTCTTCTGTCGCTCCATCCATCACGCCGCGTCGCCATTCTCGATAGCGGCGGCTGGCGCGACCCCGACGCGAGGTTTCTTATCGCAGGCTTCGATCCTTTCGAGGTCGTCGAACCCTACGGTGATGAACTCCACATCAGAAGTCGCCCTGATAATTTCACGGCAGATATAGACTGGCTGAACGAAGATGCTCCGCGCGTCGTGCGCGGTTCCGTGCTCGCGCTGCTTGACGAGCAGCTCGCACGCTACAAAGTCGCGTTTCCTTCTTTTTACAATTTTCGCCCCCCAGCACACGGCGCGTGCATCGCAACCTTCTCTTACGACCTCGTGCGCCGCCTCGAACGCCTTCGCTCGCACCGTCGTTCCGCCATCCCGATGACGAACGTCGAGCCTGACGCCGTCTTCGCGTTTTACGACACGCTCGTAATTCACGATTACACGCGCGGCGAAACATTCATCGTCAGCGTCGGCGGAAACGAACGCCTCGATGAAACATGCGACGCGCTCATCTCCGCCGCCGAGAAACATGAATTACTCACGCGGGAAGAGCGCCGCTCCCGCGCGGAGAACATCAGGAGAGGTGAACGCCGGTCGAGCTTCGCGTGTACGTCGAACTTCACGCGCGATGAATATCTCGCCGCTGTGCAGCGCATCAAAGAGCACATCTTCGCGGGCGACATCTACCAAGCCAACCTAACGCAACAAATCACCTGCCCGCTTCCGTCCGGCACTACTGCGGAAGAAGTTTTCGTGCGCCTGCGCCGCGATCATCCGGCGTCGTTCGCGGCTTTTTTACGACGAGGCGAAGACGTGGTGGTGAGCGCTTCGCCGGAGCGATTCCTCAGCGTCGAAGTGGGAGAGGAAGGCGACGAGAGCGGACGAGTGATTGAGGCGTGGCCGATTAAGGGAACGCGGCGGCGCGGGCGCGACGCGGAAGAGGACGCGCGGTTGCGCGCCGAATTATTAGCGAGCGAGAAAGACCGCGCCGAGAACGTGATGATCGTTGACCTTCTCCGCAACGACTTGGGGCGCGTCTGTCGCTTCGGCTCAATCGAGGTGAGAGAATTGTGCGCGTTGCAGGAGCACCCGACGCTTTTTCATCTCGTCTCGAAAGTGCGTGGACGTCTGCGCGAAGACGCGACGGCGGGCCGTATCATCAGGGCGGCCTTTCCCTGCGGCTCAATTACCGGTGCGCCGAAGATTCGCGCGATGGAGATTATTGACGAAATCGAAACCGCGCCGCGCGGTCTCTCGATGGGCAGCATCGGCTATTTCTCTTTCGACGGACGCATTGATCTGAGCGTCGCGATTCGCACGATGACAATCCGCGACGGCACGGCGCAATTCAACGTCGGCGGCGGCATCGTCGCCGACAGCGACCCGG
>JBPCPQ010000123.1:0-4809 GCA_050999015.1 Pyrinomonadaceae bacterium
TTGATGCGCGGGCGTGTCTGAGCGTGTAGACTGTTCGTGCGGGCGGCGCTCTTCCTTTTTCACCGCAGACGTGTTCGCCCGAATCATTCAAAAATCAATTTGGAGACTTTCAATGAAGTATTACGAAAACGTTCTCGGCCTGATCGGGCACACGCCGCTCGTTAAGCTGAACTGTCTGACGCACGGCGTCAAGGCGACGGTGCTGGCGAAGATGGAGAACCTCAATCCGGGGGCGTCGGTCAAAGACCGCATCGGCGTGGCGATGATCGAAGCGGCGGAGCGAGAGGGAAAGTTGAAGCCCGGCGGCACGATTATCGAGGCGACATCGGGCAACACCGGCATCGGCCTCGCGCTCGCGGCGGCGGTTAAAGGCTACCGCTGCATCTTCGTGATGACGGAAAAGTCTTCGGTCGAGAAGGTGCGCTACCTCAAGGCGCTCGGCGCTGACGTGGTCGTGACGCCCGCCGCCGCGAAGCCGGGCACGCCTGACCATTATATTTCGACCGCGCAACGCATCGCCGCCGAGACGCCAAATTCGTTTTACCCGAATCAATACGCGAACCCGGCGAACCCGGCGGCGCACTACCGCACGACGGGGCCGGAATTGTGGGAGCAGACCGACGGGAAGATCACGCACTTCGTCGCGGGCCTCGGCACCGGCGGAAGTATTTCGGGGACGGGGCGCTTCCTCAAAGAAAAAAATCCTAACATCAAGGTCATCGGTGCCGACCCTTACGGCTCGATATTCAAAACCTACAAGGAAACCGGGAACCTCATCCAGGCGACGCCGTACCTCGTCGAAGGCATCGGTCAGGAGATCGTCCCCGAAAACGTCCATATCAGATACGTTGACGAAATAATTAACGTCACCGACCGCGAGTCGTTCGAGTTATCGCGACAGTTGGGGCGACAGGAGGGAATCTTCTGCGGCGGCTCGACGGGCACGAACCTCGCCGCCGCGCTCCGGGTCGCACGCCCGCTCGATGAAAACGGCGTCGTCGTCTTCATCGTCTGCGACACCGGCGAGCACTATCTGACGAAGCATCATTCAAATGAGGGGATGAAAGAGAAGCGTTTGCTCGAACCGCAGAAGATCACCGCCGGACTCATCCGAGAAACGAAGGGCGCGAAGTCGCCGAAGACGCTCGTCGCGACCGAGCCGACGGAGCGTGTGGCCGACGTGCTCGTCAAGATGAGCGAGTCGGGGTTGACCTACGTGCCGGTGATCGAAGAAGGACGCGCGGTCGGGGCGCTACGCGAAAATCGCGTGCTGGCGAAGGTTCTCGGCAATCGTGATCTGCTGGAATCGCCGGTCAGCGAAGTGATGGACGCGAGTTTTCCTGTGGTTGACGTAGACGCGAGCGCCGCCGAGGTCACGCGGCAATTGCAGGAAAGCCCCGCCGTGCTGGTCGAAGAATACGGACGTATCATCGGCATCATCACCAGACACGACGTGCTCGACGTACACGCTTCAACGAACCGCGAGTAAAGAAAGCGTATGCGTTCGTGCATCGCGCCGCTTAACAAACGCGCAAAGGCTTACACGCTCCGCCATCCATGAAGCTTCTTTTCATCTACGGCCCCCCGGCGGCGGGGAAATTGACTGTCGCCGAAGAGCTTGCCGCGGCGACGGGACTGAAACTCTTCCACAACCACGCCAGCATTGATGTCGTCGAACCGATCTTCGGATTCGGGACGGGGGCATTCTACAGACTGGTCAATAAGATTCGGCTGGACGTGATCGAAGAAGCGGCGAAAGAAAACATTGATGGCCTAATCTTCACTTTCGTCTACTCGCACCCACACGATAAAAAGTTTGTTGACGAAGTAGCCGGGCGGGTGGAAAAGCACGGCGGTGTGGTTTGCTTCGTCCAACTGGTTTGCGCGTCGGCAATTCTCGAAACAAGAGTCGTATCTCCATCGAGAAGGAAGCACGGCAAGCTGGCGAGCGTCGAAACATTAAGGGGCGTGATGGAAAAACACGACCTGTTTTCTCCGATAACCGACAGCAACAGCTTGAGCATTGACACTTCTGAATTAGCGCCGCCGGAAGCTGCGCGAAAGATTGCCGATCATTATGGATTATGAAACGCGATCTGCTTTACTCGTCGGCGCGACCGGCCTCGTCGGCGGGCATTGCCTCAATCTTCTGCTGGAAGATGCGGCGTATCAAAAAGTCGTCGCGCTCGGACGAAGGATGCTGCCCGTCGAGCATCAAAAACTTGAGCAGCACATCATTGACTTCGACAAGCTCACAGATTACGCGCACTTGATTCGCGCGCAGGACGTGTTCTGCTGTCTCGGTACGACGATTAAGAAGGCCGGATCGCGGGAGGCATTCCGCCGGGTTGACTTCACCTACCCCCATGATGTTGCGCGCATCGCGGCGGAGAATGGAGCGGAGCAGATGCTTCTCGTCTCCGCGCTCGGTGCGGTCGCGCGGTCGCGCTTTTTTTATAACCGGGTGAAGGGTGAAGTAGAAGATGCAGTCAGCAAGCTTCCGTTCAGGGGCGTGCAGATATTTCGACCGTCGCTGCTTCTCGGCGAGCGTCAGGAAGTCAGACGTGGAGAACGAATCGCCGAGCGGGTGATGAATTTGTTCTCGTTCGCTTTCATCGGTTCGCTCAAAAAGTATCTGCCGATTGATGCGCGCGCGGTGGCCTCGGCGATGGTTCAGGTGGCGAAACGATGTCCGCCGGGCAGGAACATTTTCGGGTCTGACCGCATCGCGGCGATAAAGGGGAGCGGCGGCTAATTTTTCGGACATTCATTCGGAGCGAATTACGAATGGCTTTATGAAAGCCGCAGTGCTAGGAGCGCAGGCGGCTCGCCTGCACCGTTTGCGAAGCAAACGAAATCCTTTTCCAAAGAGGCACGATTGCCGCAGACGAAATTTTCGCGCTCCCGCGCTCACGGCAGGCGAGCCCCTGCGCCCCCAGCGAGGCGTCATCAATTATGCACGTGCCCGCCTCTCAACTAACATAACCTTCATACTGAACTCATCACGCATTGAATAATTTCTGATGGCTTATAAACGTAGCAAAGCGATCCTCGCTTGGGCGCTCGCTTTTTTAGCTCTGATCGGCGCGGCCTGTTTAGGCCTTTTTCTGTATTCGTATTTCGCAGAAAAGCCGCGCCCGACAATCGTCGGCTGGCGCGCGACGGTAACGACGCACGCGGGTGATGGTGCGCCCGGCGTGGTGGACGGCGCGGCGCACTCGCAGGCCAGATTTGCCGACCCGTTCGGCGTCGCCGTAGACCGCGCGGGCAATGTGTACGTCGCGGATGGCGGCGACAGCAACCGCATTCGCAAGATCACGCCCGAAGGAATCGTCAGCACGTTTGCGGGCGGAGCATCGGAAGGCCGCGCCGACGGTCAGGGAAGTAGCGCCGCTTTCGACACGCCTTCGGGATTGACGATAGATCGTCAAGGGAATCTTTACGTCGCCGACACCGGCAACAATCGCGTCCGTAAGATCACGCCTGAAGGCATAGTCTCGATTGTCGCGGGCGACGGATATGCCGATCATCATGATGGCGCGGCGGAGTCGGCGCAGTTCAACGCGCCAATCGGCGTTGCCGTAGACCGCGCGGGCAACGTGTACATCGCCGACACCTACAACGACCGCATCCGCAAGATCACGACGGACGGACAAGTGACGACATTAGCCGGCGGCGCGAAGCCGGGCTACGCGGACGGCCCGGCGCAGGACGCACTTTTCGATACGCCGTGCGGCATCGCCGTCAACGCCGAGGGGGAAGTCTTCGTCGCCGACACCGGCAACAACCTGATTCGCAAACTCACGAAAGAAGGGCAGGTCGTCACGCTCCACGTCAGCGCGCCGGGGACGGGCGAGCCACAGCTGCTCGACGCGCCGACGGGATTGGTCATCACGCATGACAACTTTATTTACGTGGGTGAGGGTAATCGCGGGCGAATCGTGCAAATTGCGCCGGACAACACGGCGCGTTTGCTGGCCGGAACGGGACGAGGTTTCGCCAACGGCGAGGGGCACGAGCGAGCGCGCTTCAACAGTCTCGCCGGAATTGCCGTTGACCGGAGCGGCGCGCTGTATGCGGCGGACAGCGCCAATTACCTCGTGCGAAAAATTGCTCTCGCCGAAAGCGCGAGCGAGACAACGAGCTATGAATCCGACGAAGTGTTACCCCGACTTGATGCCGCGCAACTCGCGCCCGATTCTTTCCCGTGGCCGGTTGATCCGCAGAATCGTTGGCACGAACTCGTCGCCACAATGGGCGAAGTGCGCGGCAGCTACGACGGCGAGAGTCGTCATCATCTTCACGCCGGCATTGATGTGCAGGCTGGCTACGGCGCGAAGGTGCGTGTGGTGCGCGAAGAGAAGGTAAGCGATCCGCTCAGTAACTGGGGCTTCGGGAGCTTGAACGAAGGCATGAGCGCCGGGCTAATGACTTATGTACATCTGCGCGTCGGGCGCGACGAAAAGGACGAGCCGCTCCTCGCTTCTCAGTTCATCGCGTTGCGGAACGACGAAGGCAAAGTCGAACGCATTCGCGTCAAGCGCGGCACGCGCCTTCGCGTCGGCGACGCGCTCGGCACCGTTAATCGCATGTATCCCGTCCATCTCAACTTCGGCCCGCACGGTGCGGAAGCTAATCCGCTGACACTGCCGTTCGTCGGCGTCAGCGATTCGTTCGCGCCACGCATCGAGCGCGACGGCATCCAGCTTTTCGCCCCTGATAATCAACGCCTCGTTGCGAAGCGTGACGGAAAACTTTTAGTGCATGGCGATGTGCGAATCATCGTTGATGCTTACGACCAAATTGACG
>JBPCPQ010000381.1:0-2727 GCA_050999015.1 Pyrinomonadaceae bacterium
TAAGGAGGCTTCGATGCGTCAACGAAAACTCGGACGGGAAGGGCTTGAAGTTTCGGCTTTGGGGTTGGGCTGCATGGGCATGTCGGAATTTTACGGCAACTCCGACGAGCGGGAATCAATCGCCACCGTTCACCGCGCGCTGGATTTAGGCGTCAACTTTCTCGACACCGCCGACATGTACGGGCCGTTCAAAAACGAAGAGTTGGTCGGGCGTGCCATCAAGGGGCGGCGCGAGGAAGTCGTGCTCGCCACCAAGTTCGGCAACATGCGCGGCGAGGACGGCAGTTTCCTCGGCGTCAACGGGCGACCGGAATATGTGCGCCGCGCGTGTGAAGCCTCGCTGCGTCGCCTCGGCGTGGACACAATTGATCTTTACTACCAACATCGCGTTGACCCGAACACGCCCATTGAGGAGACGGTCGGGGAGATGTCGCGGCTCGTCGAAGAAGGAAAGGTCAGGTATCTCGGTTTGTCTGAAGCGGCAATCGAAACCATTCGCCGGGCGCACGGCATACATCCCATCGCCGCGCTCCAGACCGAATACAGTTTGTGGAGCCGCGACCCGGAAGACGGATTGCTCGACGTGTGCCGCGAACTTGGCATCGGTTTCGTGGCTTACAGCCCGCTTGGGCGCGGCTTCCTCACGGGACAAATTAAAAGCTTCGACGATTTAGCGCCGGACGACTATCGCCGCAACAGCCCGCGCTTACAGGGTGAGAATTTCAGGAAGAACCTCGAACTCGTCAGCCGCATCGAGCAGATCGCGGCTAAAAAGGGATGCACCGCAGCTCAACTCGCGCTCGCGTGGGTGCTGGCGCAGGGCGAAGAAATCGTGCCGATTCCGGGCACGAAGCGCCGCAAATATTTGGAGGAGAACGTCGCCGCGCTGGAAGTGGAAATCACGCCGGAAGACCTCGAACGCATCAACGAGGTCGCACCGAAGGGCGTGGCCGCCGGCACGCGCTACGCGGAGGCGCAGATGTCGGCTGTTAATCGCTGACTAAGTAGAGGAAGAAGTAGTGGCCGGAGAAATAATTGCTTGGTATTCGCAGGCGTGGCGGGCGCGGGCGGCAACGAGCGGATAGCTGGGATTCATGCCTTGAGTTCGCCGCTCAAGGCTTCAGCCCTTTTCCCCGCGCCGTCAAGTTCGGCTTCTACCAGACGTTCTAACTCCGTCTCTTCTGTGTTTGATAAATTTCCGGCTCCGCGCATCTCCATCAACTCGGTGAGACGTTGTTGCTGGGAGGCGTTGAAGAATTGGTCGGCTTTGCGATTTTGTATGATAACGAGTGTGCCGTTTTCTTCGTCTGCAAGCTGTGACGTGAGCGCGTCCAGTGCCTCGCCAGCCGTGCGCCCTGTTGATTCTTTATCGCCAGCAACAGCGCGATAGCGGTCAATTCTTTCAGGCAAGATAGTGATGGTCGTGATAGCCACAAATCCTAGCACGAAACCCGCCGTGCGACTTCTTCATTCAGATTCTCGAATAATTTCAGTCGCCTTTCGGCGTGCCGAGAATTTTGGACGTTTCCGCGTGTGCCAGCACCACTTCGGGCGTGCGCTGTAAGGCGGCGCGGTATTTCTCGCCCAGTCCTTCACCCTCTTCTTCCGGTTTGAGCAGCGAACGGGCTTGAACAATGAGCGCGTGGGCTTCCGCTTCCGTGGCTTCTTCCGCATCGAACAACTCGTCAATCTGCACGACGAACGCCGATAGCGGGCGTAACCACGCGAACCATTCGTCGTGCAGCACGAGTTGCAGAAACACGCCGCTCGACTCGATGCGCCCGCGCACGCGCTCGAAGCGAGCGCGCTCGTCATCAAGCAGCGTCTTGTGAAGGTGCAAAAGCGCGCGGCGCAGTCCCCGCAACCGCTCGCTTGATTCCGTCGAAAGTAATTGTTCGTTCATCTATTTCAAAACTCAATCGTCCCCATCCGCCCGCTCCGGTAATCCTCGATGGCCTGATGAATCTCTTCCTTCGTGTTCATCACGAACGGCCCGTAGCGCGCGACTGGTTCGTTCAAAGGCACGCCGCCGATGAGCAACACTTCGAGCGGAGCGGAAGCAATCGCCGGATTCTCGATTCTCACTTCGCCGCCATCCTGCGCGAACAGAATCATCTGGCCGTCGCCCGCGCGCTCGCCTTCCGCACCGAACAATCCTTCGCCGTCAACGACGTAGGCGAAGGCGTTGAACTCACCCGGCACTCTTTGCTTGACGATCCCGCCCGGCTTGATTGTGTAGTGCAGGTAGATGATCGGCGTGCGCGTTTCGATGACCGCCCGCGTGTTCATCGCTTCGCCCGCGATTACTTTTACCGCCACCAATCCGTCATCCGAAACGACAGACGGAATCCGCGCCGACGGAATCTCCTGATAGCGGGGAGCCATCATCTTATCCTGCCTCGGCAAGTTCACCCACAATTGGAAGCCGTGCAGTTTGCCGCCCTGTTCGGCGAACTCCCGCGCGGGCATCTCCGAATGGATCACGCCCGACCCGGCGGTCATCCACTGCACATCGCCCGCGTTCAATTGACCGGCATGACCCTGCGAATCCTTGTGCTGCATCTGCCCGGAGAGCAGATAAGTTACGGTCTCGAAGCCCCGGTGCGGATGGTCCGGCGCACCCTTCGCCTTGCCCGGCGCAAGGCTCATCGGCCCCATCTCGTCGAGCAGCAGAAACGGATCGAACTCGGAGAACGCCGCCTTCGGAAACGGACGGCGCACAAGGAA
>JBPCPQ010000195.1:0-3654 GCA_050999015.1 Pyrinomonadaceae bacterium
GCGGGCTACTCATCTCAATTGATTCGCGCCGCGCCGCCAATCTCCTTGCGACGCTCCGCGAAACCTACGCGGACGCCGCGATCATCGGGCGCGTTGCCGAGTGCGGCACGCACCTGCTCTCCGTCAGGTGAGGCGCGCGGCGGTCGCTAAACTTCCGTGTCGCGTTTGTCATAATCTCTCCATCACATCGCCATATCGCATTCGACTTCGACACAACCGCGCATCAGATTCATTCATCATAAACTAAAGTATTTATTATTTAACGTGACAACAAACAGGGAAGAATTTCTGATGCACTCACTATTTTCATTACGCCTCGTGCGCTCTGTTTTATTGAGCGCGACGCTCGTCATATCCTTCGGCTGCGCGATTGTCGTGCCGCAGGGTACGAAGCGCGCGCCGGCGACGAAACCGGCACCAAGTCCCGCCGAAGCGGGCGAAGCAATTACACGCAAGACGAGCGAGCCTTACACCGGCGACCTCTCGATCTTTGAGAATGCGGAGCGCGAAAAGAATTTACAGATTAACCGGGTGATGGACATCCTCGATATCAAAGAAGGATCAGGCGTCGCCGACATCGGTGCCGGTTCCGGTTGGTTCACGGTGCGCGCGGCGCAACGCGTCGGTGCGGGCGGCACTGTCTACGCCGTCGAAATCAACCGCGATTTCGTCAAACATATTGAGGAGCGAGCGGCGAAGGAAAAGTTCACGAACATTCGCGGGGTGCTCGGCAAAGAGGACGATCCGCTGCTGCCCGCCGAAAGCGTTGATGCGGTGCTGATTCTGAAAACCTATCACGAAATCGCGCAGCCGATTCGCGTGCTGACACGGCTCAGGGCGGCGCTGCGACCGGGCGCGCGCCTCGGCATCATTGACCGCAACGGTTCGGGCGACGACCACGGACTTAACCGCGAGTCGGTTATCAAAGAGGCCGGGCGCGCGGGCTTCTCTCTCGTCGAAGAGCATGATTTCGTCAAGCCCGACGGGATGGATTATTTCCTCGTCTTCCGCGCGCAGTAGTCGTTTACAGATTTTTCACCACAAAGACGCGAAGGCACTAAGAGATGTATAAGCTTTCTTAGTGCCTTCGTGCCGTTGTGGTAGAGATATGTCCTGAGAAGGATGCGCTCGTTAATGCCTCTCACTAATTCCGTATCACGGTGATGCTGGTAGGGAAAGCGCCGCCCCTGAGCCTTCTCCCGGTCATCACTCCGCCTTCGTGGCCGTACACGTTCACCCCGGATGACAACAGCGCCCCGCGCGCGACCATCAAACGCGCCATCGCTCGTACTTCACTCCTTTCAAACTTACCGGCGGCGGCACTGGCGCGCTCGAAATCGGCGGGCGCGAGGCGCGCGAGTTCTTCGCCGCACTGCCGCACCATTTCATTCCACATGTAACCGCCGACGGGTTTCAATTCTCCTTCGCGGAAAGAGTCCTGCCCGCCGAAGCCGTCAACCACGACCGCCGCGGCGAGCAACTCGTTGAGGCGGTCTATCGCGCTTTCGACGATTGCGAAGCTGCGCGACGGATCCGCTGTGCCGTAAGCTTGCGCGATTTGCAGCAGCGCGTGAAACTGCGTGTGGTTCTCCGCACGCCCGGCAACGAGGCTGTGGGCTTCCTCGAGAAATCCTCGCGCGGCGTCTTCTTTTTTGTTGTTCCTCGCCACCATCGCGATCTGAAGAAGTATACTTATCCGCTCTTCCTTTGATGTGATACGCGACAACAGTTGTCGCGCTTCCTCGAAGTTTCCGCGCTCGGCGGCACGCCACGGCATTTGTCGCTCGAGGTCTCTGAGCATCTGCGCGCGCTGCTGAGGGTTCGTGAAGTTGGCGACGATCTGCCGCGCGCGTTCGTAGTCGTTCTCGTTGACGGCCTTCCACACCGCCTGAGAGTACAACTGGTCGCGCATTTCGGCGGGCGCCTTCGCCGCCGCTTCGAGCATCGCGTCGAGCGTGCCCGATTGCATCACTTCCTGATACTCCTGCCACACACGCTGTTGCGGCGGGATCGTCTTTTCAAAGTCTCCCATCCGGCGGCGCAGCGTCGCGGCACGTGTCGGGGCATACTTTTCGACTTCAGGCATGACGCCCTTCAGCGCCATGAAGAGGCCGTGCGCGTTGCCTGTCCGGTGCGGCGCCATGCCGTTCACCGCCGTCACAATCTTTTCGATCAACTCGCGGCGCACCGCCTCGTCAACCACGAGTCCTCCCATGTGCGCCGAATTAGCGTTGGGCGCTTCTCTCGCGCGGAGCATCTGCAAAAGATTCGTTGCGACGTTGATGGCCTCGTGGTCAATGCCGAACTCTTCGGGCCGGAGGCTTTTCACGATGTCGCCCGCCAGTTTCGCGGCGGCGTCTTTGTCTTTTGCTTGTACCTGCGAAAGCACGTTGAGCAATCCTGACGAGACGCCTTTACTCAAACTCGCCTCGGCCATGCGGAGCGCAGCCTTCGGGTCTTGCGCGGCAATTTGTCCCGCGAGATTAAGCTCCATCGCGGCTTCCTGATCGGGTTGTTTGTAGTCCCCGCCGTGATGAAAAAGTTGCGGCTGCCGGGTGGCGCGCAAAAACTCGAGCGCCAGCTTCGCGTCGCGCCCGGCGAGCTTGTGCAGCACCTCGTTGCGAAACTGCGAGACGAGGTTCGTCGTGTTGTAAACCTGCGGGTCGCCCGGATCAATCTCGCCGATTATCGCGGCGAGATTCTCCTGCACGGTCTTATACATCTCGCGGGCGCGCGCTTCGTCGTATGGCCAGAGAAGGTCAGCGACGGTCATCTGGACGCGAATGCGATTCTCCGCCAGCTTCAGCGACGGCGCTTCCGAGGAGACCTCTTCGAGCAACGCGAAGGCGCTCTTCATCAACTCTTTCCGCGCTTTCATAGCTTGCTCGGATTCAGCATCGGGAGGCGGTGCGGTGGCGGGTGTTGTAACCACTTGCGCGCCGACGATTGTTGAGAAAGTTAAGACTGAGAGGACGATGGCGGGAAAGATTCGTTTGGTCAACATACTGATGTGCCTCGAAAGAATTTCGCATTCAGTTACTGAGAAGGCGGTGCCGGCTGGTGTCACGCATGAAATGTCCACTCTGTTGAACGGGACAGTTTCGGAAATCTTGCCGCGATGACCGAATCAATTGAGAATTTGAACTATGTCCAAAGATTGAACGCGGGTGCAGACGTCGTTTTGCGCTTCCCTGCGATGCACGCCGTGGTGGTAAGGATGCGTGCTCAGAATCTATGAATTTTTACTTACGCCTTGCCACCGTCAGGATTTTCACCCGCGCGAAGGCAACGGTCAACCCGCGTGTGAGTTTCTGCGTGGGAGTCAGAGGCGATGTTCCGGCTCGAAGAGCGAGGCGACATACTCGCGCGTGTGCGCCGCTTCGTAGGCCGCAAAGCTTTTGTCGCTTCGCAACTCACTTCTTTGAGTCGCCGCGAGAAATTCATCTCTCAGACGACGGAGCGCGCGCGCATCGTCCACGTCGTACCACGCGGGTAGCAGCTCAACTCCGACGCCGATTTCTTCAGCTCGCGCCAGCGTCTGCGAAAGAACTTTTTCGGTACTCCATTCGATTCCGGTGAACAGTTGAGAATGTTGCTGCTTCAGGCCGATCAAATAGTAGCCACCGTCATCACACGGGCCGAGCACCACACGGC
>JBPCPQ010000326.1:0-3019 GCA_050999015.1 Pyrinomonadaceae bacterium
CATCGCGGAACGAAGCAATCTCCGCATTGACATCGAAAAGCTGAGCGCCGAGTTGGGCGTGCCAATCGTTGCGGTGGGGGCGAAGCAGAATCGCGGGCTACAAAGTCTCGCCGAAAAAGTTTTGGAAGCGGCGGAAAGCATTCACGGTAACGCCGGCGCGGGTCGGTCTTTGTTTGCACACGCTGAAGGCAATGCTAACGGATGGCAGAAAACACTTCTGGCGCGCTATGAACGGATCGAACGCATCACCGCCGGGACGGTGCGCGGAGCGGAGCGCGCCCGTTCGAGCACGACCGAGCGGATTGACTCGTGGGTGACTCATAGAATTTTCGGCCCGGTCATTCTTCTGCTCGTGATGCTTTTGGTTTTCGTCGCAATTTTTTCGTGGGCGACGGTGCCGATGGACTTAATTGACGGCGGCTTCGGCCAACTTCAGGAAGCGGTACGCGGCAGTTTGCCGGAGGGTTTGCTGGCGAATCTCATTGCTGACGGGATAATTGCCGGCGTCGGCGGCGTGCTGGTTTTCCTGCCGCAAATTCTTCTGCTCTTCTTTTTCATTGCGCTATTGGAAGACAGCGGCTACATGGCGCGGGCGGCGTTCCTGCTCGACAGATTGATGCGGGGCGTCGGACTTCACGGCAAAGCTTTTATCCCACTACTTAGTTCTTTCGCGTGCGCTATTCCGGGAATCATGGCGACACGCACCATCGAGAATCCAAAAGACCGCTTGGCGACAATTATGATCGCGCCGTTGATGAGCTGCTCGGCGCGACTTCCGGTCTACACGCTGATGATCACCGCGTTATTCCCCGCGCAGAAAGTTTTCGGCTTCCTGCCGCTGGGTGCGCTCATCATCATGTCAATGTATTTGCTCGGCATCATGGTCGCCGTCGGCGTCGCGTGGATTTTGAAGCGCACGATTCTGAAATCGCCACCGCCGCCGCTCGTGATGGAGTTGCCGCCCTATCGCGCACCGAGTCTGCTGAACGTCGCGCAGACGATGCGTTCAAACGCTTGGCTTTTCGTCAAGCGCGCCGGGACGGTGATTCTCGCCATCTCGATTCTTCTGTGGGCGCTCGTCACGTTCCCGCGTTATGAGGCGGCGAACGTACACGGTGAAGTGGAGGGAACTGTCGCTCAGGCGATGCGCGAGACCGGGGCAGAAGCGAGGGGGGAACAGACTCCGCGAATAGAGCCGACAACGAACACGCCGGAGACATTGGACGCAACGGGCGAGCAGGTACGGCAGAGTTTCGCGGGGCGTGCGGGGCGTTTTATCGAACCGTTGATCGCGCCGCTCGGCTTCGACTGGAAAATGGGCATCGCACTGATCTCATCGTTCGCGGCGCGCGAGACGCTCGTCTCGACGCTCAGTATTGTCTACAATGCCGGGCCTGACGCGCAGGAAAATTCGCCGTCGCTTATCGAGGCGGTGCAAAACGCCAAACGCCCGGACGGGACTCCGGCATGGACGCCGCTCGTGGCGGTTTCGATGATGGTCTTTTTCGTGCTCGCCTGTCAGTGCATGTCAACGGTCGCAATCGTCAGGCGCGAGACAAACTCGTGGCGCTGGCCGCTCTTCATGGTCGGCTACATGCTCGCGCTCGCCTACGTCGCTTCGCTCATCACATTTCAGGGCGGGCGTCTTCTGGGGTTTAGTTAAGGCGCGTTTATGTTCGACTGGCAAACTGTCACTGTCGCCCTCATCATTCTCGCCGCCCTCGCTTACGTATCGCGGCGAGGCTGGGCACGCCTGCGCTCATTCGCCGCGCGCGGGAGCACCAGCAGCGCTTCGTCGTGCGCGAGCGGATGCAGTGGCTGCGGTACGAACAGAGAGCCTCAGATCGCTTTCAGGACGCCCGTTGAATCTCTTGTGCAAATTGGCCGCGCTGCTTCAGCCCCGCGACTTCGGAAGAAATGATTGCAGGGCGGACACGAATGCCCGCGCATCGGCGTGTCCTGACTAGAGCGGATTTCAAACGAGTGAGGCGCAGCCGTCTTCGGGGCGCACGCTTAGTAAAAATAAGAATTTGCCTACTCCGTGCCTATGAAGAACGCAGAAACTTTTCTACAGGCGCCCGAACGCAGGAAGTTTGTCATCCGGGGGACCGAATTCGAACTGGAGATCAACGAACACGTCTTCCCACCCTCGGCGAACGGGTTCTTTTACGCCGACAGCGTCGAGGTCAATGCCGGCGAGACCCTAATCGACATTGGCACCGGCTCAGGCGTGCTCGCAATCTTCGCCGCCAAACGAGGCGCGATTGTCTCAGCCACCGACCTCGACTCTTGTGCGATTGAAACTGCCCGGAGAAACGCCGGGCTGAACAAGGTTGACATCGAATTCAATCAAGGCTCGCTCTTCGCCGACTTCGGCGGCCGGTTCGACGTAATCCTCGCCAACTTACCTAACGAAATTGTCCATGAGACGTACCTCGCTGATGTCGGCGGGGAACTGTCGAGGGCATTGGACGGCGGGGCAGGTGGCAATAGGCACATCCTCGACCTGCTGCGGGTGGCGAAGCGGCACATGCACGAGCGGTCGCGGCTCTACCTGCCGGTTCACACCCTGACCGACTACCACGAGACTTTACGGCAAGCCTTAGCGGGCTATCGAGCGAGGCTCGTCGCCGTGGGGCAACTGCCGACCAAAGAGTTCGTCGGGAGGAACATCGGCTTTTACTCGAAGCTAAACGAGGCGGGCGTGATACGCATATTCCTGCGACGGGGCGAGTGGCATTCGAACGGCTACGTGTTTGAGTTGTCAGTGTAGATCTATTGTCCGGCGGGCACCACGAATCGTCGCCTTACACACAATTGAGACATGCTTTAATTTTCCGCGTCACGACTTGCATTCACGACCGGGCTTACGCTTTTTATAGTGTGAAACTAAAACTGAGGTAGCCCGCGACGCGCACCGGCTGCCCGTCAATTAACGTCGGGCGAAACTTCCAGCGCCGCGCCGCGTCCGTCGCCGACTGCTGCAACTGCGCGGGGCCGCTCGCGCGCTGCACGCTCT